>JBAYTT010000012.1:0-44015 GCA_041675485.1 Pelobacteraceae bacterium
GCCCGGATCTTCCTGGACAATTTCGACCATATCAAGGCCTACTGGATCATGCTTGGTGAAAAGATTGCCCAGGTTTCACTCGCCTTCGGGGTCAATGACCTGGACGGCACCGTGGTTGAAGAAAAAATCGGCCACGACGCCGGCGCCAACAGTCCACAATCACTGACAAAAGAAGGCATCATCCGGCTGATTAGAAAAGCCGGGAAAACACCTGTCGAGCGGGACACTCTGTATCACCCGATTCGCACCTGCTGATGCACCCAGAAACAGCTGCTGACGAATGTGCTGCACCGGGTGCCCTTCTTAACTCCGTTGACAAAAACCGTTTTCAGAGTACCGTGCGCCGTCTGCACACTCTGTTCAACGTCTACGTCAGCACCTGTCCCGTTCCAATACCCGCCCCAGGGCTGATCGTCACCCCGGATATCCGCACCCAATGCGAGCGTTACCTGCCGATAGCAGAGGTAACAGCCATTTTCAACCACCTCTACACTGCCGCACTGGCCTATCCGCCCATTCTATCCAGCACTCCGTTCCATAACTCCATGAGCTGGGCCGACACATTCGCTGCACTGCCGCCCCGGTTTCAGCTCAGCGCCAATCCGGCACGACTTCTGGAGTTATTGCTTGGCGACAGCGATCTGCTTACCCGGTTTCTGTTCGCCTCGTTTTTGCCGAATCGTTTTTATGGCTGCATTGATCGGTATCCTGAACAGCGGATTTTTGTCGGTGAGTGGTTGAAAAATCGGGGGGAAAGGCAGCTGAACTACCTCGACGCCGCCTGCGGCACCGGGGAGGACACCTACGGCCTTGCCCTTCTCCTGTCAGAGGCCGGGTTTTCTCCGGAAGATATCCGGATCAGCGGCTGGACATTGGAGCCACTGGAAGTCTGGAGTGCCACGAACCGCCGCTTCCCTCATGACTGTGGCCGGGAAATGCTGCTCAAAGGTGCAACCGCAGGGCTTTTTCAGAAGGGATACTGCCAGAGCATCACTTTCAGCTGTCAGGATCTTTTGACAGTACCCTCTCCGGAACAATACGGTGGCCCAAAATGTTTCAATTTGATTCTCTGCAATGGCTTGCTGGGCGGCCCGATTATCCACAAAAGAGAACAAGTGGAACTGGTGACGGGCAATTTGGTACGCCTGCTGGCTCCGGGAGGAATACTGCTCGCTGCCGATAATTTTCACGGGGGATGGAAACGGAAATGCCCGCAGACGGAGCTGCGGGCATCATTTGAAGCATACGGATTGAAATGCTTTGAAGCGGGAGAAGGTATCGGCGGACTAAAACCTGATTAACAGTCCGCCCCACGTCAGGCCCCCGCCAAAGCCCATGGCAAGAACCAGGTGGCCCGGCTTGATCGTACCGTTACGGAGATTTTCATCCATCACCAACGCCACCGAAGCGGCTGACGTATTACCGCACCGGTCGAGGTTGAGCAGGAAGCGCTCTTTGGGGAAGCCGCTCTTTTTGGAGATGAAGTCGATCATGCGCACGTTGGCCTGATGGGGAATGATGTAATCCAGATCGGCCGAAGTAATGCCGGCTTTCGCGCAGAGGGTATTGATAATGTCCGGAATAACATCGGTCGCAAATACGTAGACCTGTTTGCCGGCCATCTGGAAAAAAATCTCCCGGGCCTCTATCGAAGCGGGGGTTACCGGCTTGCGCGAGCCTGAAGAGGGCACCTGAATCAGTGGCCACCCCGCTCCGTCGCTGCGCATGTAGGTCTGCTGGATTCCCGTCGTTGCATCACCGCCGCTGCTCAGAATAGCGGCGCCGGCACCGTCGCCAAAGAGCGGGCAACTTGTCTTGTCGTTGAAGTCAAGGATTCTGGAGTAGGTGTCGGCGCCAATTGCCATGACGGTTTTGTACTTGCCACACTTGATAAAGTTATCGGCAATTTCAAGCGCGTAGACAAAGCTTGAGCATACTGCGTTGATATCAAAGGCGAAGGCATTTTTGGCACCGATATTTTCCTGAACTATGCACCCGGTTGAAGGCAGGCTCATGTCAGGTGTTGATGTACCGACGATGATGCAATCGATCGCCGATGCGTCAATTCCGGCAGCTTCCAGCGCATTTTTTGCGGCAATGGTCGCCAGATCCGACGTGGCCTGATCGGCATGGGCAAAGCGCCGCTCCCGGATTCCGGTACGGCTGTAAATCCACTCGTCCGCATTTTCAACAAGATAATCGAAATGACTGTTGGGTATCACCCGATCCGGCAGACATGAGCCGCTTCCGATGATTTTTGAAATGATCATTGTTTCCCCGATTCCGTTCGCCCGTGACAGGCGAATTTCATTTTAAATAAACCTTTTTACTTATCTCACAACATAACGCCGTTTGTCAAGATCGGCACTCAGCGCTGCATCGGTGCGAAACGACTCACCAACAGTCTACTTTTTCTCTCTGAATCTGAGGACATCAACCACTGAAAACGTCCAGAGCAGAAAAAATGCCGCAAGAACCGCCTTACCGAATCCCGATGCCCCGTCAAGAGCCCCCATCACCTCGGTTGGCGATATGCTGATCGCCCCCCCGGCAATCTGCGAAGCAATCACCGGCGAAAGTCCCCGCAGCAGGACAAACAACGCCAGCAGCAGCACCAGATTGACAAGTACGATAATAATACCCCCGACCATTTTACGGCCGAGATAGAGCTGCCCAAGTCCCGGCAGCACAAGAGCAGAAAGCAGCAAAGCCGATATTTTTTTGTTCATTAATTCGATTCCTCTGTTCCCATGATTGATGGCGCCGCCCGTAATGTGCCGCGGATGGTTGCGGGGAGTACGTGGCCAGCACCGTTTCTGTTTTGACTTTACCGGAGCATTAAGGCATAGTAAGACCAATTTCACCCTGTTTCGGGAGCATCCGATGGTTCTCTTTGCAAATATATTGCTGGCGCTCGCCAAACTCGTTGAACTGGCCAGCGGACTTCTGACTCTTTACAAATACATCCTGCTGGCCAGCGTTGTTGTCTCCTGGGTTAACGCCGACCCGTACAATCCAATCGTTAATTTTATCTATCGCGTCACAGAGCCCATACTACGCCGTATCCGGCGGCATATGCCCGACACCGGCATGCTTGACCTGTCGCCACTGGTCGCCTTTGCCGCAATCTATATCCTGCAGATTATCGTTTTTGACACCGCCTACCATTATCTGATCAGCGCCAGTATGACTCTCAAGATGGGACGGTAGAACGTCTCATAGCAAAATCATACTCGTTTGACCCTGTTTGTCGCAGCAAATAAACCAAAAAAAAACCCCGGAGAGTATCCGGGGTTTTCGGGGTTTGAAACGAAGTGGGCCTTAAATTCTTGTTACGTTCGCGGCCTGAAGCCCTTTCGGACCCTTTGTTACTTCAAAAGTTACTCTATCGCCTTCTGCAAGGGATTTGAAACCTTCGCCTGCGATTGCGGAGAAATGGCAGAATACATCTTCGCCACCTTCCTGCTCAAGAAATCCAAAACCCTTGCTGTCGTTAAACCATTTAACTGTTCCGTTTACCATGTGCTTACTTCTCCTGATTCTTCTTAATGATTTTATCCGGAAATATCCGAACTTTTGGTAACTTATCAGTTCAGCGTAAACGATGTCAAGTAAATAAAATAATGATCTGAATTTTATTAAATATGACTGCTCTAAGTTTATAAATTGCGTTAGAGTGCAGTCTGCTTTCCGGCGATGCCGCCGCGACGGATGATTTCCAAAGCCTGTCCAAGTTGATCGCCTCCCCCCTCAATCCAGCTGATGGCAACGCCATGACGCTCCATCCGTCGAAACCAGTTTCCCTGCCGCTTTGCAAAATTATGGATCGCGCTGTTCAACCTTTGAAACATGTCGTTTTTATTCATATCGCCACGCAGAAAAGCACCAACATACCGATACTCAAGACCGTAATAATCCAGGCGCTCCCACGCCATGCCACTATCATGCAGACGTTGCACCTCTTCAATCAGGCCATGTTCTAGGCGCTCCTTCAAACGGTCGGTTATACGTTGCCGCAACACCTCGCGCTCCCAATGAATGCCGATAACGGAGGTCTGCAACCAGGGGAGCAACTCGCCAGCTGAACCATTTCCGGCCTCACCGCGGGCAATTTCTATTGCCCGGACGGTTCGCCCCCGATCGAGCAGATCGGTACTGTTATGCTGATCCGGCCGGAGCCGGCATAACTCCTTTACCAGTTCACTGTCACTCTTCGCTGCCAGCTCAGCCCGCAGAGATTCGTTATGGGGCACTTCAACCATGCGATAGCCACGCAAGACCGCATCCAGATACATTCCGCTCCCGCCGCACATAATCGGAACAGCCCTGCGGGCGGCGATTTCTGCAAAAGCGCCTAGAAATCTGCGCTGGAACTCGAAGACGCTGAATTCTCCACCGGCATCCAGAATATCAATCAAATGATACGGCACCTGACCATATTCATGGAGATCCTTGCCGCTGCCGATGTCCATTCCCCGGAATACCTGGCGTGAGTCAGCCGATATGATCTCCCCGCCAATCTCTTGCGCCAGAGCGACAGCCAGGCGCGTCTTGCCGGAAGCGGTCGGACCGATAACGGCGATCAGATCAGGATACGTTTCCGATTCAGGCATTGTGCATTCCCTTGTGGACCGCTTCAGCAGCCGTCCGGTTCATCCCGGTGACAGCCAGGATCTCTTCTAGCGTGGCGTCCTTCAGGCGCTGCATACTTCCGAAATGTTTCAGCAACTCGGTACGGCGCTTTGGTCCGATCCCCGGGATGCTTTCGATGCCTGAAGCGATCCCCTCTTTCCCCCGCAGCTTGCGATGGTATCCGATGGCGAAACGATGCGCCTCATCCCGGATTGCCGCCAGCAAGAGCAATGGTGCAGAGTTCTGACGCAACACTACCGGGTTCTTCCGGCCGGGAAGAAATACCCGCTCATCACTTTTACGCACATCACGCATCGAAGCGTCATGAAGAACACGGCTCTTGGCCAGAGACACCAGATCAAAGCTGCCTGACAAGCCAAGCTCGGCAACTATCTCCTGCAAGGCATTCAATTGACCGATTCCGCCATCGACGACGACAAGATCAGGAAGTCCATTTTTTTCTCTGCTTTCGGCGCAAAATCGACGCATAAACACTTCCCTCAGCATGGCAAAATCATCCTGACCGTCAACGGTACGGATACGGTAATGACGGTAATTGCGCCGGTCTGCAGTGCCGGATGTGAAGACTACACCGCTCCCCACAGAAAACCGGCCCTGAATGGTAGATATATCGTAGCATTCAATCCGCCGTGGAATCCGGGTCAGCTTCAGACGCGTGGAGAGATCAACCAGCACCGCCTCGACCGCAGCCACCTTGTCGTCACGCTCCCGGTAGGCGGCCATGGCATTCTTACCGGCCAGCGCAACCAATTCCCGTTTTGTTCCGCGCTGTGGAAGGAAGATTGACACCTTGCCCCCCTTCAGCTCCCCGAGCAACTCGGCCAACGCTCCCCCATCCTCTATATCCAACGGCAGCAGGATTTCTTCCGGAAGAAAAGTTGCTCCGGCATAATATTGCTGCAGAAATGCCGCCACGGCGGACGCATCGTCCAGCTCCCAGGAAACACTGAACAGCCGGCTTCCGGAGAGCACTCCGGAGCGGATGAACAACAGGGCAAACTCGACACGGCTCCCGTCACGAAAGAATCCGACCACGTCGCTATCTCCACCGCGCAACACGACTTTTTGTTTTTCAACAGTCACTTCAATTGAATGGAGCAGATTTCTCCAGCGAGCAGCCTCTTCATAGAGCATATGCTCAGAAGCATCAATCATGCGGCGCTTGAACTCGGCGACAAGCTGCCGTCCCTTTCCCTCCAGGAAAAGCATTGCCCCTTCCACCAGCGCCGCATAGGCTTCCCTCGTTATCAGCTGGTGACACGGAGCACTGCACTGGCCAATCTGGTGGTACAGACAGGGACGGGGGCGGGACATGCAGGTGGCAAGCGGATAATGCCGCAGCGGAAACATGCGGAGCATCTGCCGAAGAACATCCCTGGCCGCTGAACCGGATGAATAGGGGCCAAAATAGCGAGCGCCGTCATTGGGACGCTTGCGAACGACAGTAAAACGGGGAAACACTTCACCGGGGTCAAGACGTAACGAAAAATAGGTTTTATCGTCTTTCAGATTCAGGTTGTAGCGAGGATGGGATTGCTTGATAAGCGTGTTTTCGAGCAGCAGCGCCTCTTTCTCGGTATCAGTCAGCACCACGTCGATATCAACAACTTTCGCCATCAGAAATTTGACGTGATAGCGCGAATCGCCGGAAGCATTGAAGTATGAGCGCACCCGCTGCCGCAGACTGCGCGCCTTGCCGACATAAATTATTACACCGGCTGCATCTCGCATCAGGTACACCCCTGGCGAGGTCGGAAATTGCTGAATTTTTTCTTCGAGGATCATGATCGCAATTCTACCCGTTTACAACCTGAATGGGAAGGGCCATCATCGGACATAATCCTGCCTAAATATACAGCAGCTGCCGATTATTAAGGCAGTCGTCATGCGCGCAAGTCTTAAATAATATATCGCATATTCATATAGTTACTGAAAAAATATGATTGGCCGCATTCTTGCTTCAGCCACCCTGCCCAACGTCGGGCAGACAGACACCAATGGGGGTAATTCTGTATGGAAACCATGTCAACGATGACAGGTCTGAAGAGTAGTGCGGATGTTCTTTTCCTTATGCTGGGCGCAGTAATGGTGTTTGCGATGCATGCAGGCTTTGCCTTCCTTGAAGTCGGTACGGTACGCAAAAAGAACCAGGTGAATGCGCTCGTAAAAATTCTCACCGACTGGTCAGTTTCCACTGTCGTCTACTTTGTAATCGGTTTCCCAATTGCCTATGGCATCTCTTTTTTGAGACCGGCTGGTGAACTGCTCGGCACAACTCAAGGGTACGACCTGGTCCATTACTTCTTCCTGCTCTGTTTTGCGGCCTGTATACCCGCAATAATATCCGGCGGCATTGCTGAACGGGCCAAGTTCTGGCCACAGGTAACCGCCGGAGCGATCTTCGCAGGACTCTCCTATCCCCTGTTTGAATCGTTCATCTGGGGGCAGAACGCCTCCCGCCTGCAATCTTTTTTCAAGTCAATCGGCGGCGCTGAATTTCATGACTATGCCGGTTCTGTCGTCGTCCATTCCATCGGCGGCTGGATCGCCTTGCCGGCGGTCCTCATCCTCGGCCCGCGCATGGGGCGCTATGTTCGCGGCAAATCCCACCCTATCCTGGTCAGCAACATCCCCTTCCTTGCGCTTGGCTCATGGATCCTGGCAGTCGGCTGGTTCGGCTTTAACGTTATGAGCGCCGGAAACCTGGAAAAGATATCCGGTCTCGTCGCAGTCAACTCGCTAATGGCCATGGTTGGCGGAGTCATCGCCGCACTGGTCGCCGGGAAAAACGACCCAGGCTTTATTCACAACGGTGCCCTTGCCGGCCTGATTGCAGTTTGCGCCGGCAGCGACATAATGCACCCTCTGGGCGCCTTTGCAGTTGGCTGCATTGCCTCGGTAATTTTTGTCTACGGTTTCCATTTTGAGCAGGAGAAACTCAAAATTGATGATGTACTTGGTGTATGGCCGCTGCACGGAGTAATAGGCACGTGGGGAGGGATTGCCGCCGGCATTTTCGGACAGAAGTTCCTGGGAGGCATGGGAGGAGTCAGCTTCGTCTCCCAACTCGGAGGAAGCGTACTTGCGGTTGTCTTTGCCCTGGCCAGCAGCTTCGTTGTCTACGGGACCCTGAACAAAACCGTTGGGATACGCCTTGGCCAGGAAGAAGAATATAACGGCGCAGATGTTTCCATTCACAACATCAATGCCTACCCTGAGGACAGCATACGCTGACATCGGAGGTGATCGTTTCATTCAATTGGATCCCTTGGAACCCGCGCGCCATCACGGTTGCTAACGTGCTGACATACCGTTTCTTTCGTTGACAACGGCTCAGAGAGGTGCTACTTAAGAGGCATTTTACCTGTAGGCTCATCTGCTCTCCGTGCGCCGTCTGTCGCGTAGCCGGCCAAAAGAGGTCAATTATCGTGATTTTATTGAGATTATGCCGCAACATCCTCCTCCGGCTTCTGGTCGTCATGGTCATAATTTCATCTCTGATTGTACCTCCCGCTTTTGCTCAAGAGACGGAGGATTCTCAGGTTTTTATTGCCGGATTTAATGCCTACCAGCAGAAAGATTACGCCTCTTCAATCGAAAAAATGAACGAGGTGTTACAGAAATACCCCGACACTCCCCTCAGGGACATGGCGCTGTTCTGGCTTTCCCGATCCTACTACAAGGCGGGCAACCAGCAGGAGGCTGCCCGCTATCTTTCTCAGTTTTCCAAGGAATACCCCGACAATCCGCTCAAGAGTACCGTTGAGGACGAACTTCTCGCGCTTGTAGCTCGTTATGAAAAAGGTGAAAAGCTTGCAGTCGGATCACCTCCGGCTAAACAGCCTGACCGCATGGCTCCTTTGAGAGCAAAGGCAGAGAAGGAGCGCATAGCTGCCGCCAAAGCCGAAGAGGCCAAGCGAGCCGCTGCTGCAGCTGAATCCGCACGCGTTGCAGCGCTCAAACAGGCCGAAGAAAATGCAGCAGCCGAGAAGAGAGAACAGGAACGCCTTGCCACGGTTAAAGCTGAACAAGAGCGCATAGCTGCCGCAAAGGCCGAAGAGGCCAAGCTGGCAGCTGCCACAGCAGCTGCCGAGTCTGCGCGCATTGCCGCTCTCAAGCTGGCTGAAGAAAAGGCCGCGTCCGAGAAGAAAGAACTGGAGCGTGTCGCTGCTGTCAAAGCTGAGCAGGAACGGATAGTTGCTGCAAAAGCGGAAGAAGCGAAGCAGGCTGCTGCTGAATCCGCACGCATTGCCACACTCAAACAAGAAGCAGAAAAGGCGGACGCTGAGAGGAAGGAACTTGAACGGGTAGCCGCAGCCAAAGCCGAACAGGAACGGGTTGCCCAGGAAACAGCCGCTCGCGAAAAAGCCGAGCAGCAAAGAATTGCCGCAATCAATTCGGAAGTGGAACGCAAGGCAGCCGAGCAGGCGGAACTACAACGGATAGCCGTCGCTGCGGCAAAAGCGGAAGAAGCCAAGCAGGCAGCCGCAGTAGAATCTGCACGCGTTGCAGCACTTAAACAGGCAGAAGAAAAAGCATCCGCAGAGAAAAAAGAGCTGGAACGGATAGCACTCGAAACGGCAGTTCGCGAAAAGGCTGAACAGGATCGCCTCTCAGCCGTCAAGGCAGAGGAAGCATTGCGGGCCGAAGCTGCCGCTGAAGCAACTCGCATTGCCGCACAGAAAGCCGAAGCTGAGCGACTTGCCCAGGCAGCTGAACAGGCTGAGCAACTCCGTGTCGCACAGGCCGAGGCTGAAACGGCTCGCATAAGTGCCCTCAAAGCGGAAAACGAGCGCAAAGCGTCTGCAGAAAGAGCCGAACGCGAGCGAATCGCTCTAATCAAGGGGGAAGAAGCAAAACTGGCTGTGGCTGCTGCCGAGTCTGCCCGTCTTGCTTCTCTAAAGGCTGAAGAAGAGCGCAAAGCTGCCGAGCAAACCGCAAAAGAAGCAGAAAGCAGTCGCCTGGCAACTCTTAAAGCAGAGGAAGCCCGCCTGGCAGAGCAAAAACTCGCCGAGGAAAAGGCTAAAACTGCAAAACTGGCATATCGCGAAAAGGCCATTGGGCAGTACAAAGCCATTATCGATAAATATCCCGCATCCTCTGCAGCGGTCACCGCAGCGACAAAACTCCGTGAACTTGGTGTTGCTGTCGCATTTTCTCCTCCGGCTGCCGAAGCGCCATTGCCAGAGAACGCCCAGGTCTTGCGTCTCGAAGTTGCCCAGTTTGCCGGATTCGAATTCAACCTGCTTGCCCGACCCGAAGCATTCACCGTCGGTCGAACCATATCGGTTCCATTTGAAGTTATCAACCGCGGTAACGGTAACGATTCTTTCTATCTGGAGTCCGCATTCCCGGTCGATTTCAAAGCTCGTTTTGCTTCAGCAGCGACACCGGGAGTTGCAATCAGCCAAACCCCCGAACTTGCTCCGGGCGAAACATTTAAAGGCGTTATTGACCTCATCATCCCGCCCGGCAGCATCGACGGCTTGCGCATTACGCATCCGGTCAAAGCTGCTTCACGTCTGATTGCAGAAGCCAGCCAGTCGCGCGAAGTCCGGCTCGTTGCTTCAGCTCCACTCCTGCGCGCTGTCCTGCGTACCGAGAAAACCAGGCCTCTCCCGGGTGACCGGGTGGTATACCGCATTGCAATTCTTAACGTCGGATCTACCAAAGCCCAGGATGTGACGTTCCGCCTCAATTTCCCGCCACAGCTGGAGCCGGTTGATTACGCGGCCGCCGGATTCAGGCAGGAGATGAAATCCGCCCTTGTTTTCGACGGATTGCAGGTTAATTCCGGGGAAAGTCGTGAATTCAGTGTCGCATTCCAGCTCAAGGACGACTCGCTTGCCGGACAGGAGCTGTCGACTCGTGCCGAACTGATTAACAACCAGCTGAAAACCACCGCGGCCTTCGTGTCAAACATGGCCAATGTTGAATCACAACGAAGCATCTTTGTCCGAACCGGGTCGGATCAACTGGTAGCGATTCCAGGCCAGACGATCGCAGTTCCATTTGTGGTCACCAACACCGGCAACATTCGCGAAAAGTTCAATATTACCTCCATTGTCACTGGTGCCCAGGACGCAGTTATTTTTAACGACCTGAATCGTGACGGTATTCGCCAGGCCAGCGAACCGGTTATCAACGAAATCGGTCCATTGGCGCCGCGAGAAGAAGCCAGCGTTGTTGTGGAGATCAAGACGCCACGCAGTGCAACCGATGGTAGCCAGGGAAGTGTACGGATTACGTTTGTATCTGAAGGCGCTGCAACTGTCGCAGCATCAGGCGCAACTCAACTGACCTATTCGAGGCCTGTTTTGAAGATGATCATGGCAGGGCGTGACGGTCGGCTCAAGCCGGGTGACGTCGCTTCCTTTGACCTTGCGATCACCAACAACGGCTCTAATCTCGCACGGGTTGTTGAGCTGCAGAGCACCTGGCCGGAACAGCTGGAGCTGGTTGCTGCCGACCCTGCCAACAGCGCGGTCAGCAACGGAATTGTCACCTGGCGCTTTAAAGAAATGGGGGCCGGTGAAAAACGGAGCATCAAGGTTTCATTCAGAGTTAAGCCGGGTACCGGAGTTGGAACCGCCATCCAGGTCAAAAACATTCTGACGTATGAAGACCAACTGGGGAACAGGTATTGATATGACTCCACGCACACGTCGTATGACATTCATTGCGCTCATAATCAGTATTGCGCTGCCAGCCTGGGGCCAGCAGTACCTTCTGTACTCTCCTCAACCGGTCACCTCCGGTCAAACAGCTCCTGCTCAGGACGGCGTCCTGGTCCAGGAGATCGAAATCCAGAAAGGTGACACTCTATCAGGCCTTTCCCGCAAGTTCAGCGGTCTCGGATCGTATTTCCCCCAGATACTGCTGTTTAACACGATTAAAAATCCTGACCTGATTTATGTGGGAAATACTCTCAGGGTTCCGGTTTCACAAAGTGGCGCGCACGGATCCGACCGAACCGTATCCAGTCCGACGAAAGGAGTATCCCGCAAGCCAAAGAGTGCCGGAGATACAAAGGCTACGCTCAAAACCGAACCTCAAAAAGCAGATGGCCGACAGTCGCCGGGAGCTGTGAAAGCTTCAACCCCTAATACAGAACTTACGTTGAGCGACTTGAAACCGACCGGAAAAAGCAAGAGCAGCACGGCCCGCCTCAAGAGAAAAACTGTCGTTCAATCAAATAAAAAACAAACACATGAAGCACCAATCGAGAAGAGCCCCTCTCCAATGCTTAAGAGCTCAACGCCAGCCGCGCCTGCCGCTGACGCTGCAGCAGGACAAAAACTATTTGAAGCAGCGGTCAAAGCGTACCGACATGACGATTGCCGTACCGCTCTCGAACTACTTGATCGCTATTTGGCAGATAATTCCGCTTCGCCTCTGGCCGCCGATGCAAATCTGTACAAAGCAGAATGCTACCTGAAATTGTCTGCCCAGTAGGACTCCGCTGAACCACCGCCCTCTGCACCGCTGAACGAGAGCAGGAGGCTATCCACTTGCTGCATCTGACTTTTCACTCATGCTGCACAAACTACGAGGGTAATACTCAATGAAGATCTCCCCGCTCGACATTCAGCAGCAGCAGTTTAAGGTCAAGACCTTTCGTGGTCTCGATCCGGATGACGTTGACGCCTTTCTGCAAACCGTTGCTGGTGAAATGGAAGGACTGATTCGTGAAAACAACCAGATGAAAGAGCAGCAGTCACGCCAGAGCCGTGAGATGCTGGATATGGCGGAAAAAGAGCGGGAACTGCGCGAAACACTGCTTTCTGCACAGCGTGTGATTGAAGAGATGAAGTCCAATGCGCGTAAAGAAGCCGAGTTGATCGTATCGGAAGCCGAGATAAAGGGTGAGCGCATTGTCATTGACGCCGAACGGCAACTAGGGGAACTGAAGAGCCGGATTGAAGAGATTCGCCGCCAGAAAATCCAGTTTGAAATGAGCTTCAAAGGCATGCTCGACAGCTTCAGTCGTCAGCTCTCAGACAATGAACACGTCTGAACTTCCTTTCCTCACCAATATTCAGAACGATCTGATTCTGAATATTTATGTACAGCCACGAGCTTCAAAAAATCAGATCAGTGGAATACAGGGAGAAGAACTCAAAATCAGGATTACTTCTCCGCCAGTTGATGGGGCCGCCAACAAACTCTGTCGAGAGTTTGTTGCAGATCTCTTTGACGTGTCCAAATCTTCTGTTGAGATCATTTCAGGAGAAACATCCCGCCACAAACGTCTGCGGATTTCCGGCAATCACCCCGGACAGTTCAGCAAATATATTTCCGTAATCGAAGAAGCCCTTAACACCGGGCATA
The DNA here is from genome assembly GCA_041675485.1 of Pelobacteraceae bacterium. Classification (GTDB taxonomy): domain Bacteria; phylum Desulfobacterota; class Desulfuromonadia; order Geobacterales; family Pseudopelobacteraceae; genus JACRCG01. The sequence continues at coordinate 12,985 of JBAYTT010000012.1, forward strand.
AACACTGAAAGGATGTAACCATGGCACAGGCTAAAACAGGCGACAGAGTAAAAGTTCACTACACCGGAAAACTCGAAGATGGGTCAGTCTTTGACTCCTCGGAAGGGTATGTTGAACAGCCAACTGATCCTTCATGCGCATGCGGCAGCAGCAACAAGGAAAACAGTAACGAGGGATGTGGATGCGGCAGCCAGGCCATGGGCCCCATGGAATTTGTTATTGGAGCCGGTCAGCTGATTCCGAAATTTGAAGGGGCTGTTATCGGGCTCGAACCGGGCCAGAGCGTTACCATAACTATACCGGCCGATGACGCCTACGGCCAGCGTGCCGAAGAGATGGTCGCAGTTATTGAACGGAGTGAAATCCCGGCTGAAATCAATCCCGAGCCAGGGCATCAGATGGAAGTAATTCTGGAGGATGGCTCCCCACTGCCGGTTTTAGTGACAGAGGTGACCGATACGACCATTACGCTTGACGGCAACCATCCATTAGCTGGTCGTGACCTGACCTTCGATATCCGGCTTGTCGAGATCCTGTAGCGTGCTTTAAATAAACGCGAAAGGCCGCTGACTAAGATTTCAGCGGCCTTTCGCGTTTCTATACGTACTATGACCTTACTGTTGTTTCCCGGTTGCAACCGTTGATCCGGCAGACTGGACCCCGAAATCTTTGGCACCTTTGGGAAGCTTGGCAAGTACAACGACAAAGGGAATCGCTTTACCGGGAGCAACCTCCATGTTTGCCAACGAATCGCCGAACTGGTTAGCCATAGCAGCCTCAATCTTGTCGAGAGGCAAGCTCTCCAGCTGTTCCTCGGTCAGCGGGTTTCCGCCATACGCACTCTTCGTGGCAATAACTTGTCCCGCAGCATCAAATACCGTCACTTTTACTTGCAACGCCGCTCGTGGTTGTGGATACTCATTAAGCGCTTCACCCGAAATCACCAGCAGTTCTCCCAATTCATCATTGTCGATGAAGGAAGCCTTCACCCCTCGCACCGCAATTGCGCCGGTCTCCACGGCAGCTGTCTCCTTGGAAGGGGAGAACGATGAATATCCGAAATAGCCAAGGACCGAAACCGCCAGCAGAGCAGCAACCGCAATCAGAACGCCAAATATCGGACTCTGCTTGCGACGCGAAGCAATCGAAAGCGGCGGTAGCTCCTGCTGATCACCGGCTGATTCTTCGCCCAGAAATGACCGTTTTAACTCATCATCCGTCAACTTAGCCTGAGCTTCAGCCAGAGGGGCAAACAGAACCTCCTGGGATGGCTTCAGGTCATCCGGATTTACCTGCTGGACCGCAACCGATGTCAGTTCATCCCCAAAATCAATTTCGCCCAGATTAAATGGCGCCTCACCGGGGGTATCAAGAGAAAACAACTTCCCGCTTTTACTACTTGAATCCTGACCGCTCATATCCATTGATTCAGCAAAACTGTCACCTTCAAAATCAAACGAGATTGTTTCGCTTGAAGCTTCAGGAACACTCTGCACAACAGCACCGAACATGTCATCATCGGAAAAATCAAGTCCCTGCGGAACAGCTTTCTGAGATTCAGCTGGCGCGGTTTTGCTCGTTGTATCAGTAAATTCGTCTACCGACTGGGTTGATTGAGGTGCCGAATCGGACACCGACTCGCTGTCACCAAAATCAAACCCGGAAAAATCGACCTCACCCCCGGTTGCAGTTGGTTCATCTGCCGTAACCTGGTCATTTTCGGTACCGGTAACATCAAGTTCGTCTGATTCGAATGAAAGGGCGGAAGGATCGAAAGATGATGACTCGAATGAACTGAACCCGGTCGGTTCACTCGTAAGGGGAGCATCGTTGAGAACTCCGCCGTCAGCAGGAGCGTTCGTGTAGGACTCTCCTGTAACGGGCTGATCTTCTGTAATTGCCCCCGGCGCTTCATCCTGCGCAGCAAACGGGGAAAAGTCGGCTAAGGCACCTTGCGATTCAAGAGGCTCCGCTTCCGGCGTTTCCTTGCGCACCGTGAAGACGTGCTTGCACTTGGTGCAGCGGACTTTTACGCCTTTATCTGTGACTCTGGAATCGTCAAGTCGAAATTTTGTCTGACATTTTTCGCATTGGATTATCATCTGCGACTCCTCGATGATGACAGCATTTTTCACGGCAATCCACGGAACTATATGAAACTACGTTAGTCCTATATCAGAAAGGGTGGGTGGTGTCAAATCATTACGCTGAAGAATTTCGACTATTTAGTCATGTTTTGCGCGCAGATTTCAACAATGGGACATGACATGCAGCGGCTTCGATCCTTGCCGTCACAGCCATCACTAATACCGAGATGTGCTAATGAAAAGTCGTATTTAACGGGGTCTTCCGGATCAAAAAGGCGCAAGGAAGCCGTAATTTCCTGAGCCATGCGCCAGTCAGCGGCCCTTCTACCGGTAAGGCCGAGATACCGGCTTATGCGACTGATATGCGTATCAACCGGAATAACCAACTGCGCCGGAGATACGTCATCCCATATGCCCAGATCGATCCCGTCGGAATGGCGAACCATCCAGCGTAAAAACATACAGAGTCGCTTGCAGGCACTACCGGATGACGGAGCGGGAAACAGAAACGGAAAGTAGGAGTCTTCCGGTATTTCATCAGTTCCGAAGATGCCGGAATAGTCCAGAGCCAGTACTGCGGCAGAATAGCGGTTCAACGATCCGCTCACGTCAGCATCGGCGGCGTTATGTCCACGTTTGAAAAACGAGTGGATACTGCCGTACTGCTCCACTATCTGCCGCATCCCCCACAACAGCGCACAGAGGTCGCGGCCATCATTAAAGCGATGCTTAAAACCCGAGAAAATGTGCAAACCGGCCTGAGGTTCAAACTGCTCAACATACCTCCTGGGTGACGGCCCCAGTTCGGCAAAAATGGTTTCAAGCGTGCGGAGAATGATGACTATTGAGCCATACGCAAAGGATGAAGCGATGACAGCGGCAATTTCGCAATCGGCAGGATCAGAAAAACGATGGCAGAATGAAAGTGGATCGTTGGCCAGATGCTGACTGGAGCGGGCTTCGTAGAGCGCGTCGAGCGTTGCCCGTATATCAGACATCTGCCTCTCGCAAAAACTGCGCGGCATCTTCAGGCGATGTCGGATTGATGTAAAACCCGGTACCCCACTCAAAGCCGGCCACCTGCGTCAGGCGCGGCACCAGTTCAATGTGCCAATGGTAATCGTATTCCAGGGAGTTCCAGTGTTCAGGTTTGCCGGGACGGCGATGCATGGGAGGCGCGGTATGTAAAATAAAATTGTACGGAGCGTCGCGCAACACCGTCTTGACCCGCAGCAGCATATCCTTCATTGCCACCGCCAGTTCAGCCAGTTGGGCATCGTCCAACAAGGCAAAGTCATGACTGTGGCGCTTGGGGAAGAGTCGCAACTCGAATGGCGAACTGGAAGCGTACGGTGTCAGTGTTACGAAGTTCGAAAACTCCTTCACGACACGCTCCCCTTCACGAAGCTCGAAATCTATCATATCGCAAAAGATGCAGCGCTCCTTGTCACTGAAATAATTGCGCGCCACTTTCAGCTGAGTACTTGCCACCGGCGGCAGCAAAGGCACCGCGATGAGCTGGCTGTGGGAATGGGAAAGTGAAGCACCTGCCCGTGTGCCGTGGTTTTTGAACAGCACCATGTAGCGGAAACGGAAATCCTTGCGCAAATCGAGATAACGATGGCGATACGCGGTCAGAACATCATTCACCTCATTGACCGTCAGATCAGCCAAGGTACGGTTGTGGTCGGGTGTTTCGATGATAACCTCATGCGCTCCTATGCCGTTCATGACATCATACATGCCATATCCGCGGTTGTTGAGATCACCTTCCACCCGCAAGGCAGGGTATTTGTTGGGAATTACCCGTACCCGCCAGTTTGCGGCATTGGGAAGACCAGCCGGGCGAATGGCAAAAATTTCGGGCGGGGTTTTATCCTCATTGCCATAACAGAACGGACAGGCGGTCATCCCGCTCTGCTCCGGCTCCACCATAAAATCACGCGGGCGGCGGCCACGCTCGGTGGCAATAATGACCCAGTGCAGCTTTATCGGATCCCAGCGAAGTTCGGACATGCTCACTCCTACAAAAAAATTCCCATCGTATTTCAAAAGGGTACCTGTTGCCGATGCAGCCGCTATATCAGCCAGTTGTCCAATTCAATATCTTCTCCCGCATAATACAGCATCAATGGCGCATCACTCGGCCAGCGGCCGGCCTCCTCATTGTCACGCACCAGGGAGACTGACGCAAACAGCTTGCTTTTGGGAGACAGATGCAGCGTCTCCAGAGGGATGCACACTTCGCAGGTGCGCAGGATCTTCCAGCTGCAGTAACTTCTGGTAGGTGTCCAGACGCCGTTCTCCTTGACCTGCAGCAGCCCTTCATCATTCTTCATCTGCAACTGCAGCCGGTATTCGCGGTCATGGATCAGGTGCAGATTGAGCACATCGTCCTCCTTCAGAAGCCGGGAGAGTTCCTGTACTCCGTCTATCCTGAAGAAAAGCGACGTCTCGTTAAAACCATAGTAGAAACTCTGCAGCATCCTGTCGGACGAATGCATGGCGGACCCTTGGCGTGTCAGGTCATACAGGCCGGCCGCAAGCCATTCAAAGTAATCGCTGGTCCTGCCGTTAATCTCCGGATCGATAAATGCGACCGGCTCCCGGACCAATCCAGCCGGGTTCCTCTTCTTGATCGGCTCCAGCAGTTCGCGGGGCGGATCCTGTCCCAACAGCCGGTAGACATTCATCAGATGCTGGCGGAAAAGCCGGTCGAATTGGTCGCTGTGAGGTGAAAAATGGTCGTCCCCGTACCACCAGAACCAATCGCTCCCTTCAGCGGCATAGAGTGAACGGCAAATGGTCTCGGCCGTAACATCCGTTGACGGCTCCCCGCTCTCAAGAACAGCTCCAACCAGCGGATTGCCGGAAACAGCGGCTTCACGCGCCCGGGAAATCAGATCCCACGCCGTATTTTCTTCAGGATGACCAATCCAGATCCCGTAGCTGCCGTTAATCCAGGAACCGGGAAAGATCGTATGGAGACGGCCATCGAAATGAGTCTCTTTCAACACCTCACTGCATGTGGTCAGGCGAAGCGACGCTGACTCGGCAATCCCTTTGTACATTCCCTGCAGGAAATGATACGCATTGTCCGGATAATACTCCCAGGCATTTTCACCGTCGAGAATAATGGAAACTACCCTGCCGTTCCCGCCAACACGGGATTTGATAGCATTCAGGCGGCCACACAGGTCGGCCACGGCGCGCTTTGCCTCCCACTGCGAGTAGGTAAAACCGATCAGGTCGGAGAGCTGGTGATCGCGAAAAAATGCGCCGATCTCACCCTGATTGCTGCTGAAACGCCACGGCCGATACAGCCGCTCTTTTCCAGCGCCGAGGCCACCGTCCATACTTTTTTGCAGAATTTCCTCATCGGTAGCAATCCAGCGAATGCCACTCTCGGTAATAATGGCCAGCGTCTCGTTGCTGACTGACCCCTCCGAAGGCCACATGCCGGCAGGAGCGAAACCGAATATTTCGCTAAAATAGCTGATCCCGCGACGGATCTGGGCACGGGCATCCTCGGGATGGCGAAAAATGGCCGCAGGCAGCACAACGCGCGGTATTGCGGTCTGGGCAGTACGGATATCGCACAGCAACGGCATGATCGGATGATAGTAGGGGGTCACTGACAGCTCAATCCGTCCCTCAATATGAAGACGCCGATACAACGGTATTATCGCCTGTAAAAGTTCCTGCTGGGTAGCAAAGAGCAAATCCTTATCTGCTGCGGAAAAGTTTTCGCCCTTGGCAACAAGATCGGCGAATACCGGGTACCGGCGTCTGGCGGCCTCACCGGTCCATGACAGAAAAAAGCAGACCTGCAGATCCAGCAGATCCTGTTCGCTGAAATGCCTGACCCGCTCGGCAGCACTGCCCGGTTTCCCTTCACCCGCCATATAGAGCAACTCCAGGTACCGCCGGGAGGGCTCTATCATATTTTGACGATTGGCCGAGAAAAAGTTCTCCAGCAGAAAAATCCGGTCATCCTGGTTCAACTCGGACGGGGCCGCTTTCCCCTTTTCAAGAAACGGATCAACCGCGGTGCCGGAGGCGTACTCCAGCAACTGTTCTATCAGCGACGGCACCAGATTGAAGACCGCTTTGGCGCCGGGCGTATCTTCAACAATTGCCGGCATGTCAAAATAATCCTTGATGCCATGCAGATACGTCCAGGGAAGGGCGTATTCATTTTTGAGCGGGTCTTTGTAGTATGGTTGATGCATGTGCCATACTATGACCACATCGAGCGGGATGGAGTGCATGAGGGGTTACACCATCTCCTTCTTCCACGCCACAATCTTCTTTTCGTACTCGCCGAGCAGCTTCTGGGCCGATTTCTGGTCCCTGGCATCGGCCACGATATGGATCACCGGAAGGTACTGGTCAGGCAGAACCAGCAGCCACTCAGCTCCGAAATGCACCTTGATGCCGTCGATGAACGTGGCCTCTTGTTCCAGGCTATCCTCGCTCATCTTGCGCATGATGCCACCCTTCATTTCCCAGGGGCAGGGGAGGCTGGTTTGAAGAAAGGTAGTGCGCGGGACATCCGCGAGTGTCTGCGACAGCGGCACTCCGCCCGCGGCGCTCAACTCCATCAGCTTCGCAATCGCAAACATGCCGTCAAAGGCTGATTGAAAACGGGGGAAAGCGAAGCGGCCATCAGTGGTACCGGTCAGGATGATTTCCGAAGAAGAAGCGGCCTCTTGCATGGCGCGGTCCGAACTCTTGGTACGGATTACCTGGCATCCCTTATGCCCTACCACCAGTTCGGTTGTTGAAGGAGCCTGGACCGGCACGGCGATGGTGCCCTTCTGCCCGCTCTTCATCAACAACGCTACGGTAAGTGACAACAGTTCAATCCCGGTGCAGATCCTGCCGGTCTCATCAACCAGCGTCATCGCCTCTGCAGATGGGTCAAGCCAGAATCCGGCCTGTGCCCCGAGTGACGTGACAATTGCCGAAAGCTGGTTGAGGGACTGCTCTTTATCCTTGATTTGAACCCCGCGCCCCTCATCAACGTATGCGTTGAGTGCTATGACCGAAAAGCCGAGTTCATTCAAAAGCTGCGGCAGCATCTGGCTGGAGGGAGAAAAATTGAAGTCAACAACCACAGTAAATGCCGATTTTTTGAGGAGCTCACGATCCAGTACCCGCAAAAAACCCTCGCGATAAAAGTCACCGACATTGTTGATATCGGAGATGACCCCCGGTTCGGTGTGGTGGGCACGACGGAAATTTTCCTTGAAAAAAGTGCGCTCCACGTTCTTCCCCATGTTGCTGGAAAAATCGAGGCCATCGCCATCCAGGAAAACGATTTCCAGCAGTGCGGGATCATCCTGCGCCTGACGAAAATGCACTCCGCCAACCTCGCCAAACGTCTTCAGTTTATAGCGGACAAGCGGCAGCGAGGTCATCTTCATATCGCGCACATTGATGCCTGCCGAGAGCAACCCACCCATGAAACAGCGCTTGAGCATGCGGGATGATGGATTGGAATCGCGGCCGCCAAGAACGAAACTCCCTTTGGGAAGCGAGGTGCCATAGGCGCACCCCAGTTTGGCACAAAATTCAGGAGTAAGTTCGACGTTGGAGAGCCCCTTGATAATTGCTCCCTCAAACAGCGCCTTTTTCCATTTTTCTCCCCAGATCATATTGGAGGTTACGGTTGCACCGGCTTCAATGGTCTTCTTGGGCCATATTTTAACGTCGGCTTTGATAACGGCATCGTCACCGACCGAGGTATCATCAGCAACAATAACACCCTCCTCAAGCGTTGCCCCCTGGCCGATGCGCACGTTTGAGCAGATTACACTGTCGGTTATTTTCGCCCCTTTTTTTACATAGGAATTGTCCCAGATGATGCAGCGGTTAAGCTTGACGCCCGCTTCAATGGTGCAGTTCCGACCGATGACAGAATCCTTGATGCGCACATCGCCCAGTATCTGGCTGTTGTCCCCGATCACAACCGTCCCCTCAAGTCCGGAGGCATACTCCAGCTTGACATCGGCACCGATCCGCAGGTCCTTGCCGACAAAATCCTGCTTCGGCTCGTCGATCTTAAGGTTGATCCTGCCTTTGAAAATATCGTGGTACGCTTCGCGATAGGAATCGGTGTTGCCGATATCTCTCCAATACCCCTTGGCGGTAACCCCGAACAGCGCATCCTTCTTTTTAAGCATGAGCGGGAACAGATCCTGTGAAAAATCGAAGTTTTCCCCCTCGGGGATGTATTTCAGAATCTCCGGTTCAAGTACATAGATACCGGTGTTGATGGTATCGGAGATCACCTCTCCCCAACCCGGCTTTTCCAGGAACTGGGTAATGCGCTTCTCCTTGTCTGTGATCACGACGCCGAACTGGAGCGGATCCTTGACTGATGTCAGCGTTATCGTGGCTTTTGCCTTGTGGTCGGCATGAAAATCGACAATTTTCTTGAGATTGAAATCCGTGAGGAGATCGCCGCTGATCACCATGAAACGTTCATCCAGATATTTTTCAGCCGCCTTGACCGCCCCGGCCGTCCCCATATCGGCAATCGGGGTGACATAGGTGATCTTGACTCCGAAATCAGAGCCGTCGCGGAAAAAGTTCTTGATATAAAAAGGCTGATGATAGAGCAGCATAACGAGTTCGGTGATTTCGTATTTCTTCAACAGCTCTACAATATGAAGCATGATCGGGCGGTTAAACAGCGGTATCATCGGTTTTGGCATGCTGCCGGTAAGCGGCTGGATGCGGGTGCCGAAGCCACCCGCCATTATCACTGCTTTCATGTAAACACTCCTTCAGTCATGAAATATGGATCATGTGTTACAAGGGCGTCAATTTCTGTCCTGAGGGTGAAGCAGAAGTGTCCCTACAACCCTGCTTTTATCTTCTGCGCTTTCTTGGCCAGCACCCGGGCAATCTCCTGCTTTAATTCGGTCAGGTCACCCGACTTGACAACATAGCCATCCGCCAGCCAGGCCGAAAAATCATCCTTGTAGCAGGAAAATGCCGAACAGAGGATTACCGGCATCTCATGACGTTCCTTGACCAGTTTCTGCAGCAGTTCGATGCCGCTCTCGTTCTTCAGCTTGATATCCAGCACGGCCAGGTCGAACACTCCTCCCTGAAGTTTTTCGGCCGCCTCGGCACTGCTGGCCGCCGTCACAACTTCGTACCCTTCGTCCTTCAACTCTTCGGCGTACAACAGCCGGATGTTCGCCTCATCGTCTACTACCAATAGCCTGCTCATGATTGCTCCTCCTTGCGAGTGGGAAGTGTGATGGTATAACGGATGCCACTATGTACGTCAGCCTGCGCAACAAACGGGATTCCCTGCTTGTCGAGCATTGTTTTGCACAGCGCCAGTCCCAGTCCGGCGCCAAGGTCATGGGTTTCCGAAAAAGGTACCAGCAGATGGTCAAGTTCCGCTTGCGATATTAGCCGACTGCAGTCTTCAATCCTAAGAATGACACAATTTTCCCCTTTCTGAGATCGGATTGAAATTGACAGGTCTTCGCTAATCCCGTTGATATCATTCTGCAAAACGGTTCGAAGACAGTAGGAAAGCTGTTTGAAGTCGATATATACCGCAGGCAGGTCGCCGTCCGGAGTATAGCAGGTGGAATAGCCAAGTGATGTCATACTGTCGGCAGTATCACGCAAGGCATTCTCAACCAGTTGGTTCACATCCCAGAAATCCCGTGTCGGATATAACGAATCGGAGTAATTGAGTATCTCATCCAGAACCCCCTCCAGCTGACGGGTTTCGGCAACAATCGACTCAATAAATGTGCGCCTCGGGTCGGATTCCGTGCTGTTTTTGAGCATCGAACGGGCAAATCCGCCGATAATCATCAGCGGATTGCGGACCGAGTGGGCAATGCTGGAGGTAATCCGGCCGACCAGAGCCATATTCTCCATCCTGACGATCAATTCCTGCTGCTCTTTCAGTTTTTTCCCTGCTTCGGTAACACGGTTGAGTTCAATCTGCAGCTTGTCGTACAGCGAAGCGCGTTCAATGGCAAAAGCGACCGGAAAACCGAATGTTTCCAGTGAATGCATGTCTTCTTCCGTGATGGTTCGATGCGTGATGCAGTTATCGGCGATGATCATGCCGACCCGGCGATTGCGTGAAATCAAAGGCATCGAAAGGAACGTATCAACACCCAGCAGGCGGGCCAGCTCGGGAGGAACATCCGGATGCTGGAAAGCCCCCTCCACCATGATCGGCCGTTTACCATCCAGTGCTTTGATGAGAATATGATCCTTGTTGGAGAGCGGTACCGTCAACTGTTCAAGGACATCGTGGAATTTTGCGCGTTCTGAGGAGAGTTTGTTCAGGCGGAAGTTTTGAGCCAGGGTTTGCAAATCCATGTCGTTCTGCAGGATCTCGTTCCAGACCTGGCTGGCCTCCTCCATATTACGCGGGCCGAGGCCCAGGTACCCCTTAAGGATCCCTTCCTCACGGTCACAGAGCAGCAGGAAGGCGCGATTCATGCCGAATCCCTTGCCGGCGGTGATGGCGGTCAGTGCGACAGAAAGCACCTCATCCAGATCAACCGAGCTTTGCAGGACATAGCCGAGTTCGTGCAGGAAGCGAATTTCAAGAGTTTTATTGTCGAGAAAACTTACCAGGGACTGGATCTGAGTCTTTTGACGGCGGTATTCAGCAAGGAAGCTGGTGAGAACCGGTGCGAGTGGATTGTTATCGTCATGCAACTGCTTAAGACCGTTCAGGAATCTGGGGCATTCACAGCACTTTTCCAGATTGCGCTGCCGCTTTGAAACGAGCAGATCCTCTTCGCCCACTCCTACATTCGGGCAATCTCCCTGCTCAATCGCTTCCCTGTCCCAGCAACACTCCCGATCCACACAAAACCTCGTCAGATGTAGTAGGGTCAAATTATATCAGTCAAAAACGAGTATGCAACCCTTCGGCTCTCAGGGACCGAAAGATGACCGGAGGCTGAGCGGAGGCTGAGCGGAGCCGAAGCCTATTTCACATTCCAGGTAGTCCCCTGTGCCGAGTCAAGGAGTTGAATCCCCTTTTCCAGCAGCAGATCGCGGATTTCATCGCCCCTCTTGAAATTTTTGGCGGCCCGCGCCTCCCCCCTCTCGGCAATCAACCGCTCGATCTCTTCCGGTGTCATGTCAATCTGGACAGCCTTGGCAGACTTGATCCCCTCCAGCCAGGAAGCCGGCGCAGAGCTAAAAAGCCCCAACACGCTACCCGCCTCGACGAACAGATGGCGTATGTGGGCAATCAGTGACAAAGAGAGCGGCGTAATCTCGTGCGTTTCAGCAAGAAAGCGGTTGGTGCAGCGCACGGTTTCAAACAGGACACCAAGCGCTTGCGCACTGTTGAAGTCATCATCCATCGCATCGGTAAAACGGGGAATAAACTGGTCAACCTTTTCCTGCAATTCCAGACCGACCTGCGACAGAGTTTCGACCACGGCGATTTCAGACGACGGTGACTGTCCGTTCAATATTTCGTCCAATACCGCGAGAGTGCTGTAGATACGCTCCAGCCCGGACTGGGCCTCTTCCAGATTCTGATCGGAGAAGTCAATCGGTGAACGATAGTGGGCCGAGAGGATGAAAAAGCGCAACGTTTCCGGATCATATTTTTTCAGCACCTCACGGATGGTAAAAAAATTGCCCAGAGACTTGCTCATCTTCTCAGCGTTGATATTAACAAATCCGTTATGCAGCCAGTAGCGCACAAACTGGCAGCCATTGGCCCCTTCCGACTGGGCTATTTCATTCTCATGGTGGGGAAACACCAGGTCTTTCCCGCCGCCATGTATATCGAATGTTTTGCCCAGAAATTCCATGCTCATGGCAGAGCATTCGATATGCCAACCGGGGCGACCGTTCCCCCAGGGGGATTGCCACCATGGTTCTCCCGGTTTTGACCCTTTCCAGAGGGCAAAATCCATGGGATGACGCTTTTTATCACCCACCTCGACCCGGGCACCGGCCTGCATCTCCTCCAGGTTGCGCCCTGAGAGTTTCAGGTACTCCGGAAAGGTCTCAACAGCATAATACACATCACCTTCGGAAACATACGCGTGCCCCTTGGCAATCAGCGCTTCGATGATGCCGATGATACCATCGATATGATCGGTTGCCTTCGGCTCTATAGTCGGTTTGGCCAGCCCGAGACGCGCCATATCCTCATCAAAAGCCTGGATATAGCGATCGGCGATCGTCCGGTAATCAGTCCCTTCCTGATTGGCCCGATTGATGATCTTGTCATCAATGTCGGTGTAGTTGCGAACATACGTTACATCGTAACCGGCATATTTCAGGTAACGGAAGATAATATCGAACACTACCCCGGCCCGGGCATGACCAATATGGCAATAATCATATACCGTTACTCCGCAGACATACATCCCTGCCTTGCCGGGGATCAGGGGAACGAAGAGCTCTTTTTCACCCGTGAGGGTGTTGTACATACGCAATGCCATACGGTAAACTCCGCTTGTAAATTGTGAGGCATTATGCCTCTTCGTGGCAGGGATGGCAAGGAGGGAAAAGTGATCGCCACTGCATCGGGAGATGCTCTGCGTTAAAAAATCCCGATCGCGATCCAGACACAACCGGCATCGATCGGATCAGCTGCTGCATCACTCGCTCTTCAGCTCTTGCTGACGGCTGCTGAACCGTGTCAATCTTGTTGAGGGGCTGACCGGCGCAGCTTTAGCATGCCCTTCAGCGCACCCTTCATCTCGTCCATGATGACTCTGTCTTCAGGTGAAAGTTTGGCCAGATATTCCCTGACAAACACCAGAAAAATCGAACCAAAGAAAGCCATCACCGACGACATAATAACGATCAGCGCGCGCTTTGGAGTGCTCTTGCGGATCGGCGTCACCGCTTCGTCCAGCACCTGCAGCGACGAAGAATCACGGGCTTCGTTAATCTTGGCCAGTTCGAACTGCTTGGTAAGCTGCTCGAACAGTGCTTCCTGTGTCTTCAGCTCGCGCAGACGGCGGACATATTCCACCCCGATCGCGGGAGCATTCCCGACCGAAGGAATTACTCCACCACCTCCGGTACCACTCATGCTGTTCAGCTGTTTGCGCAGTTTTGAAAGTCCCGCCATCATGGAACTGACTTCTGCGCTTTCATCCGTCATTGAATTTCTCAGCGCAGCCAGCTGCACCTCTTTGGCGACAACCTCTGCCCGCAATCGGGCGATCCCCTCGATTGCAGCCGCAGCCTGGCTGTCAGCCTTGATTGTCTTGTACTTTTCCTGAAAACTCCTCATTTCCTCTTCGGCAGTTTTCAGATCCTGTTTTACCACCACCAGCCGTTTTTCAAGGAAGCTCCGTTCGGTACCGGCTTTTGTCAGATTCAGTTGAAGGCTCTTTTTCTGGAGTTCCTCAACAAATGTATTGGCAATCAGAGCCGCTTTCGCAGGATCCTTGGAATCGGCAGCAATGGTGATTATGCCGTTTTTTCCCGCATCAAACTTGACAATTTTCAGCAGTTTTTTCCGGGTATCATCGGCATTTTTCGTTTTGAGTTCTTTTTGAAGATCGAGCCGCTTGATCACTGAGTCCATGACCGAGCGGCTTTTCAGGATCCCCATGTACAAATCGCTCGATCCTCCCAGGCCGCCCGCCAACCCTGCCAACCCCCCACCACCCATTGTGGCCAGCAGCGCGGCAGCACCACCGGTGGAATCCTTCTGCGGTGGCAGCAGTGTTGCTTTAGCGGTATAGACATTTCTAATGGCCAGTGAAGCCATTAAGGAGAGCAATGCAACGACTCCGGTGATCTTGGCGATCAGTGGCAGGTTGCAGACAACCACCCGAAGAATTTCCAGCAGTTTGATCTCTTCCCCGGCTTCCGGCTCCGGGTATATATTCTCGGCACGTTTCACGCTCACCCCTATTTCATGATTGTCCAGATTGTTCCGGTTGTCAGTGCCATATTTGCCAGGATCTGGGTTATATCCTTGATTTCACGCATCCAGGCGATCTTTTCGAGTTTTTGTGGAACTACCAGAGTATCCCCGGCCATAAAAGGTGACGAGAGGAAACTTCCGAAACTCAAGCCGTCATCACTCTGATACATGCCGAACGAAACCTGTTGACGACTGAATACCGTACCGTCTGCCCGGATGACATACATCTCGGACGTTTCAGCATCGTTGAGCGCCCCCCCGGATTTCTGCAGATAGGTATCAATTCCCTTACCCGGCAGGTAGATAAACGATGTCGGATTATACACCTGCCCTAAAACACTTACTACGCTCGGTCGTGAAGGGATCTCCAGCTGATCTCCCCCTTCAAGTTCCAGATCGTAATTGCTTGTTTTCATCTCATCAAGCGCTGAGAGTCGGATGACAACCCGTCCTTCCGCCTTGAGAGTCTTCATGCGCTCCACGCTTTTCAACAAGCTTTCCAGAGCGGCTTTTGTCGCATCGAGCTCTTCTTTGGACGTCGATACCGACACGATGGATGCCTGCTTTTGCAAAATATCCTTCTCACTTCGTGTAATAATTTCATCCATTCTCTTCTGCTGCATCTCACGAACAGACCGCCTGGTAAACTTCGCACCACGCAGATACGCGTTTTCTGAATAACCGCCTGCTCTTTCAATTACCGAACTCAGCCTTTCGTGAGAGGCCACCGAGTAGACCCCCGGAAACCTGACCTCACCTTTCAACACGATAAATTTCTCGGTCGCCTCCTGCCAGTTTGCCACCCCGCGCACAATCAGGACGTCATCACTCTGCAGCAGCAAATTATGAGCAGGATCACCGGCCAGCGCCTTACCAAGATCCAGCTGGATTCTGTTCGACTGCGCCTTGTCGCCGGTAATCTCGATCCGGCTCAGCTCTGCCTGGTCAAGAAACGCATTCCGTTTAGCACTCCCGGCTGCCGTCACCAGATCCCGCACCGACATGCCGGGAAAATAGTCATACTGGCCCGGGGTTACCACCGCTCCATTGACCGCCACCCGTGGTTTTTCTTCCATCTCCCACCGTGAAAAAACCTTGACCGTATCCTGTTCCTGCAGCAGAAGGTTATCAACCTGATTTCCGGCCAGAGCTCTCCTCAAGCTGACAGTAATCAACTCCTTTCGATAATCGGGAGGAGTCATGCGGGTAATCTCGACTGAGTCTAGGTACGACTCCGGAAGCAACATCTGTGTTGATGGTATCAGGTCAGTCAGTCGCATCAAGGGGCGAAACTGATATTCACCCACCTGCTGGACGTTTCCCTTTAGTACGACAACCTGTCTAACCGCTGCCTGAACAGGAAAAACCTTGACCATGTCACGGTCTTTCAATTCAACTGTTCCTAACTCAGCCTTGGGGTCGCTGCTTTTCAGTGAGTAATCCAGCGCGATGCGCGAACTGTTATTCTCGATCCTCTCAATCTGGATCCGCCCTAACGAGCCGCTGGCCGCCACTCCCCCCGCCATCTGTAAAATTTCCGGGAGAGTTGTTTTTCCGTTCAACTCATAAATTGCCGGACGCCGCACCTCGCCTGCCACAGCAACAATAGGACCAATCACCGGGACAAAGATTGTGTCGCCATTTTGCAGTTGCACATCCTTGTTGCGATCCCCGGAAAGCAACATGTCGTATAAATCAACCGTTGCAACAGTCTGACTGCCACGGGTTATCCTCACTGCGCGCAGCGAACCGTTTCGAGAAGGACCGCCTGCAGCGGCCAGCGCGTTAATCACCGTTGCCAGCGAACTGACCGGATAATTGCCGGGCGCTTCAACTTCGCCAACAACATACACCTGGATGCTCCTCAGCTTGCCAAGCGTCAGACTCATCTCGAAATTTCGATATGAGCGGCTGAGCGCCTCCTTTACCGCAGTCTGGGCTTTGTCGAAGGTAAGACCCCAGACCCGTACCGTTCCGATTTTCGGGATAGTCAGCTCTCCGTTCCGGCCGACCGTTAATTCCTGACGAAAATTCACCGCACCCCAGACATTGAGGTTAAGCACATCACCCGGTCCCAACTGGTAGTCAGTTGCTGCCGGCATTGCATCGATGGCGTTTGTCAGCTGTTGACTGTTTTTAAAAAAATCATAGCCGAACTGCTTCAGATCGCGACGCATCGGCTCAGCCTCAATTTTATCCAGCATCGTCGAGACCTTTTTTGAAAAAACTTTCTCAATGAGCGACCCCTGTTCTTCAGCCGGGAGCGGAGTAACCATTAGTTCATCGGATTTGAAGATTGTCTGCTGCTCCCGGTCAAGGGCAACTACCTGAATGAAATAGGGCTGGTTGTTTCGCAGCTCTCTGAGAACAAAATCAGATCCGGTCCCCACCATGACACTCTTTGATAACTTCCCGGATTCATTTCCATAACGGATAGTAAACCGGAGCGGCTCGTCATCGACTCTCGGGGTTAAATCCAGCAGTTTCCAACTCAGTTTGAGCAGGCCATCTCCCGGTTCAGTCTTTACTATTACGGAAGGTTTCTTTATTTTTTGCCTGGCCGTCTTACCCTTCGTCCTGAGGATGTCCGTGCCGTCCAGAGTATCTGAATCTTTCAGATCCGTGTCCCTGGTTTGTTGCAAATCCTGAAGCATCTCACGATCTTCCAGCGCCTTGATCATCTGGTCGTCTTTGGTCATTGGAGCTAAACGAATTGCGGGATCCTGCATAGCGGACGTCGGGATGTTTGACCGGAAAATTGTGGAGTCCATTTCATTTACAGGAGCGGGAGCAGCACCCGCGCCACCAACAGCCAGCAGCAGCATCAGCATTGGAAGAAGCAGGAGTCGGGAAACGTTTTGCATTATTGGATGCTCCTATGAGGTAAATCGTGTAGTACAGTGTATTTGAAACAAGCGGAAATAATACGTCAGGATAGTACGAAACGTCAACATCTTGATTTTGCTTTAGTACTTATAGCGCATCTCTATTTTTACCAGCTGGTTGATCCTGTCTACCCCGTCCACCAGATTCATGTTGGCACTCTTCTCAATCCCGTATCCCAGTTGGGCATCCAGTGCGACAGAAAGAGGCAGATTCCAGAAAACCCGTCCGGCATGTTTTTTCTCGACCGCTTGCCCGCCAACTCGACTAACCATACCACGGTTGGTATAGATATATTCCAGCGCCAGAGTATTGCGTGCATTGAACCAATGGCTGACGCGGAAGAAAAAATCCTGCGTCGCCCCCCCTTGCGAGTGGCCGATCGGCACATCTTTGTAAATATATCCGCCCGGAAAGGTGCCATTCGTATAGAGAATCTGATTCCCCTGAAAAAATTCGAAACGGAAGTCGTTCCGGCCATCATCAGTCAAACGCGGGATGTACAGACCTGCGATATAACTCTCGACAATCGGCCAGAACAGGGCCGTATCCTCTCCCGAGAATTCACCGTAGATCTCTGTATTGCGGAGCCAGGGCATGCGATAGCGGACTTCGATACCGGCGAGGCCGTTGGAATTGTCAGCGCCGGTCCCGCCGAGCACACCACGGAGCGAATTGCCAAGACCGTTTTTTACCCCGGTCCCGCCCACCTGTCGTCCCAGGTTAATGCCGACTTCCAGTTCCTCAAGCGGCTTAGCCGACAGCTTGAACGCATAAAACCAGGGCTGACGATCCACTCCATCGACAGTTGTCTTGTCGAAGCGGGAGGCGATGACAGCGTACTTGACAGCGCCAACGTACTTCACGTCAAACGGCTCGGGACTGGAAAGCTTGACCTGCGTAAAATTCTCGGCATTATTGGTCAGCGTGACAGTGCCGCGATACCCGAGTCCCAGCCAGTTTTCATCCTTGCCCGCTTCCAGCTCAAGACTTCCGCCACCCAGCTTCAGATAGCCCCGGTTAAGACGAATCCGGGTATAATCACCACTTGCAACCACGGCCGGTTCCAGCAGCAAGGCGGCACTGTCACCAAGATACCATTCCGAGCCCCAACGGACTTCGCCGCTGTGCCCCTCGTCGTAGACAACACCGTTGTTGTTTTCCAGCAACGGAGTACCTTCCCCCCCACGCTGCGTTACTACTGTTGTAGGCTGGTTTTTCGGCCTCAGCCCCGAGCCGATGCCGAAGACACCATCGTTTCCCGGATCATGCACCAGACGGCGATAATCCCGGGGTGCCCCATCCAGCCAGACGTAGCGCAATCTCAAGGAAGATACGGGACTGTAATCAACCACCGGTGTCTTTCTGCCGGGGTTCTCCCGCAGCGAAACCTCGCGGGGGATAAGCTCTCGCACCCGCCCGATCAGCTCTGCAGTAAAACCGTCGTCAGCATGGCCTCCCTCATTGCGTTTTTTTTCCGCCTCGAGCAACAGACGCGCAGCCTCAGCTTTACTGAAGGGCCTGATTCCCTTGAAATCTCCGGAAATCAGGCCGAAACCGGCAAGTTTGTCCAGATACCCGTAAACAGGGCTGTCGAGAGGAATATTGGCTGAGGATAAGGCCCAGAGTGGATTTGCTGACAGTATCAGGCAGGCAGCTGCAACAAAGATTTTCTTCATATTTTCCTGGTCATTCAACAGAGTCGGTTAGTAATACTGCAGCAGAGGACATGGAGATAAGCGGGCAGACAGTCAGCCTTTCTCCACGCCTCTGCGAAAAACAGTAATCAATCTTTCCCTGTTACGGCTTGATGTTCTTTGTCACGCCGTCACTAAGTTCTTCCGGCGTCTTGACGCCCAGACCGATCTTCCCGTTTGCATAGACGAAAGCAGGAGTAGAGGTTATCTCCAGCTCCTTCCCCATTTTTTTCATTTCAGTCGCATAATCCTTCGCTTTCGGATTCTTTTTGATAACCTTCTTCAGATAGCTCTCCTCCAGCATTTTCAAAGCACCGGGCATATCCTTCTTAGATGCCGCAATGATGGCATTTGTCTTCCATGCTGCATCCGGATGCATGTCGAGCGGGTAGAGCAGAATATGCACCGCCAGCTCGGGCATTTTTTTGACCAGCTGCAGAGCAGCTTCATGAGCCTTCGGGCAATAGGGGCAATCCGGGTCGCTGAACAGGTAAAGATGTTTCGTCCCCTTGGGGTTTCCCAGGAGCAGCGCATTATCCAGATGTATTTTGGACGTATCGACCACCTGCGACTCCAGCAGTTCCAGCATGCTCTTGCTGGTAATATTCACCTTGTTACCGGTATCGATTACCGTTCCCTGAATAAGGTAGCGCTTGGAAAAATCAAGATAGGCAATACCCTTGTTCTTTTCCTTCGCAATAACCATCTGATAGAGGCCGGGAACGGGAGCAGAACCGATGGATTCAACCGTCAGCGTAGGGTCGATCTTCGCTACCGCATCCTGTGCGTCCTGTCTGGTTACCTTGTGGCAGGCGGTACAGTCACCCGCGCATCCCAGTTCACCGGTGCCAAATGCGGCAGCGACTCCGGCAAATCCGGTCAGTAATGCAATGATGATCAGCAATTGTTTCATTTGTTGCTCTCCTTTTTACATTTCGTAATTTTTCTCACTTTGAAATCCCTGTTTGAGATATTACAGCTGAATGAACAAAGCGCTGCCCATCACAAATGCAACTTTAATTCTATCGCTATTTTCTGCAAGAAATTCATCTCCAGCCCTTTGGGGGCCATCACCGTATGGCCAGATATAGTCATCCATAATAATCCATCCTCCTTCTGCAACTAAGTAGCTCCAAGCAGCAACGTCGGACTTTGCCGCGTCATAACTATGGTTACCATCTATGTGCAGTATCGCGATATGGCCGCAATAGCTTGTCGTTCCAAATGATGGCGATGTTGCATTTAGATGTTCACAATAGTGCTGGGCCCCGTCAACAGATGGCATTCGTAAGTAGTTAACAGGGAGAGAGTTGTGAGGGAGGAGATTCATTTCAAAGACTATAAGTGCCTCATCGACATCCAGTTGAGCCGCCACGGTATCCACTATGCCATGTGCATCGTTTTGAATCAGATGCTCGTTTGACCATGGGTCAACACATAACAGATTTCCGATTTGATAATGATGTGCCAATCTGGCCAAAATAAAAGCTGACTTTCCCCACCAACTACCTATCTCCACAAGATCACCTGATCTGCTGCAGCGAGCAATTTCGCACAAGGCACACTGTTTTTCATAGTCACACATTCCGGGAATCACGTCGGAATGCCAGAATAGGCTAGCCAGTTCGATTTCCGACATTGGCGGTTTATGAGCAATATCCGACACAAGAGCAAGGGGACTTTCGAGAAGAGATCGCGCGCGGCTCAAAGCGGCACGGTATGTGCTCAATTCTGTATTAAGAGGAGAGTCGTTAACCAGTGCCACGTCCGGAGCAATATCTTTCATAGCACGATTCAAATAAGCCCAGACTACGGGATTCGGGGTAAAAATCCCTCCAATGTTGAATGTTTCAATGGCCTGCTGAAGTGCATCATCAAATCCCGGGTCGGTAATGTAGGGCAGATAGTGCCATTCCGGGTATTTTTCCCGGGAGACATCGCTTGAGATTGAGGAAGCTCCGATGACCGCTTGCTTATCGACAAGGCATTTCTGAAGATACTCCAGTGAACGAGGCATACCGCCCGGAAAAATAAGGACCGGCTTTATTTCGTTTTCGTTTCTATTCATTAAAATGATGCCCTTCTGGAATAAACACCATCAACCGCAATAAGCCGGAATTATCGGTTCAGCGATGACGTATATGTGTTCCACCGCCTGTCAGCGTTTCTCTATCGTACATGTTTCTTAATGATCTCTGCGATTTTCCGGATATCGTCCAATTGCACGCTGGTACCGGTAGGCAACACCAGCACCCTCTGCGAAAGGCGTTCGGTCTCTAGCAACACCCTGCCGGCATTTGGGAAAAATGAGCGGTACGGTTCCATCCGGTTACAGCCGGGGAAAAAATATCGGCGAGCGATGACATTTTCACGATGAAGTATCTCAACCAATCGGTCGCGACTTACTTCCGTCTGCGCCTCATCAACTTCCACAACAATATATTGAAAGTTACTATTCTCATGTTCAGGCAACTCTACCAGCTTGAGCCCTCTGACAGGAGCCAAATGTTGTTTGTACGCAAGATAATTGCGACGATTGACATCTATGAACTCATCAAGAGAGTCCATGTTGGTCAGTCCCATTGCAGCACAGATTTCAGTCATTTTGCCATTGGTTCCTATATACACCACATTGTCGTAGCCATGGAATCCGAAGTTCTTCATCAAGCGAATCTTTTCTGCAAGCTCATCCGAATGCGTTGCAACCAAACCACCCTCAAAGGTGTTAAAAAATTTAGTTGCATGAAAACTGAAAACCTCGGCATCGCCAAAACCGCCGATCATTTTGCCCTTATACGAACAGCCAAAGGCATGCGCAGCATCCAGGACAAGTTTCAGATTGTGCCGGTTTGCAACATCTGTCAACGCTTCAACATTGCATGCCCTTCCCCAGAGATGCACGCCTACGATCCCGGTTGTGCGCGGAGTAATCATTTTCTCTACCTGAGCCGGGTCAAGTGTATGAGTTATCGGATCAATGTCGCAGAATACGGGGGTAATCCCTTGCCATTGAAGACTATGGGCTGTTGCAACAAAGGTGAAGGCGGGAACAATGACCTCGCCTTCCATCCCCAAGGCACGAGTGGTTATTTCAAGAGCAATCGTTGCATTGCACATTGCAACGCAGTGTTTAACACCTAAAAATTCCTGAAGCCTCTTTTCGAATTCCTGCACAAATGGACCGTTATTAGTAAGCCAGCGCCGGTCAAGCATGTCGTTGATACGACTGAGCAACACCTCGCGATTGCCAATGTTTGGACGGCCAACATGGAGTTTTTCTCTAAAGGAAGGGAGCCCATTATGGAGTAGATTTTCGTCTATTACTACTTGAGATCCCATGGTTATTTCCAGTAATCCATAAACCCTTTCTTGAAAATAAGGTTATCCGCATAAGCATGGTTATACTCACTTACTGACTGTTCAACGAAATCAACATTGTCTTTAAACCAGAACCACATGGTTGAATCCAAGTGGTAGACTGAGGCTTTGAATCCGTATTTTTCGAAGAGCAGTTGCATACTCCTATTGGTGTAAAAAGCCACATGTACCGGCAAGAGATAGAACCATTCCGGATCCAGCGGAATTTCTTCGCGAACCATGGTATGAATCGAAAGCACACCGGAATCAGAAACCAATGCAGCAATTTCATTAAATGGCTCAATACTCAATAAATGTTCAAGCACGGAGGTGTTGATGACGTTATCGTATCGACGGGAGGCTAACTGATCTTCGGTCAGGTACTCACCATTCCCCGAGTGCATGAATCGGTCAAACTTCAGGGTAGGAAATCCGCTTTCTGTCAGAAGATCGGCAAGTTTGCCGTCTCCACAGGCATAATCTACCCAAGGCAGCTGATGCGGCACTACGCTCATTTCTACAAGTTTTGAAATCATCTTTGCCTGAGCAGCCAAGCGAGTGGTCCATTTAGGATCGTAGGCCGTGAAATCGGTACCCTGATATGTTGAATGCACCGCCTCGTTCAGCTTTTCCCATTCGGAAGTGGACATATCCTTATGCGTTTTGGAGAAAACAAAACCACAGTCATTGCATTTCCAATATTCCACTTCATACAGATTGAACGCACCACCAAAGTTCTTGGAAAAAAAATACGACATTGCTGTATTACATATCATGCATTCCATCTGCTGTGCCTCCCATCATACCGATAAAACTTATGCAGCAGCCTGTTTGGAAAAGAGCGGCGGGCTCTCATTTATGAATGGTTACTTACTCATATTTTTTTACTATCTCGTTTCTTCTGGCCGGATTTCCAAGCAGCATGCTGTTAGGCAAAGCATCCCTGAAACACACAGCCCCGGCAGCTACGAATGAATTGCTGCCGATTGTTATATGTGGAACCAGCGACGAGTTGGCCCCTATAAAGCAGCCTTCCCCAATTCGGGTAAATCCGCCGATCCAAGCCCCTGGCAACACCACACTGTTTTCGCCGATAACCGTGTCATGCGCCACAACGGCTGAATGCATTACCATCACATCTTCTTGTAACTCTGACGACGGACCGATTACCGAGAAATATCCGACCAGACAACCTGGAGACAATCTGGCATCAGGAGCCACCTGTGCCGAATGGTGAATCATCGGAGCCACCGGAATCAGGCCCAGGCTTGTTGCGTACTGACGCGCCCTTATTCTGTGAGCACTATCCAGAATTCCAAGAAAATAGTGGGATGCACACCTGCGAACCACATCCCAGTCCGTAATAACAGGGAGCCCCTCAACCGGTGATGCAGGGAACCCCTCGTCAACGAATGTCCCGACAAAAGCATCACGTCCGAAAACTCCAACAATGTCACGAGCCAAGGCTCCGGAACCGATTAAAATAGTTTTTTGAGGACGATTACCTGACATTATAAAGTTCTCCCCTCTGACTCTTGCGTTAACTCTCGCTTTCGTGCCTTGACCAACATGGCCACATCCGGCTGATATTGGGCAGGATTACCAAACACCAGTGAATCAGCAGGGACATCTATTGATACAATTGCACCGGCACTGATTCGACATCGATCTCCCATGGTTACTCCAGGAAGAATCTTAGCCCCCGTGGCAACCAGACACTCTTTACCAATCGCCACGCCCCCGTTGACGCAGGAATAAGGCATAAGTGAACACCTGGTCCCAACAACTGAATCATGTCCAACAGCAGAATAAACATTCATAAAAACAAAATCAGAAAGCACTGCATTGCCGGCAAGCAAAACAAATGGAGCAATGATACTGCCCGTTCCGAGACGGACGTATTTGGATATAACTGCTGTTGGATGAACAAATGTTTCCCATACAAGTTGCAGGTTTCGGTACTTCTCTATAACAAACTCTTTATGCTCCGGATAGCCAACAGCAAGAAATGCGTTTTTACATGCACCTGAATATTCATCCGGATGAATGACCTCATAGCCAAACAAGTCATCCAGTTTATTTTCATCAAGGATGCACGTAACACGGTAACCGCCATGCTCTTCAATATATCCAAGCAATTCTTTTGCAAGTCCTCTTGCACCGACGATTATCACATCTTTTTTTGACATCAGAATGCCTCGTCCTTTGTCAGCACCATCGCCATGGCCCGCGGAAGAAACCGGCCGCCCGGCAGACGATTACCACTGTCACAGACGAGTCTCACAACACGAAGACCAACTTCTTCCGCCATCAAAATGGCCTCGCTTTCCTTATGGAATTCATAAACGTGATCACGTTGAGGTGACTCCAGGGCAGTACTGAAAAAAGCGAGTCCACCCGGTTTCAGATTCCTGCTGATGGAGGCAAACAGGGTGCGTGGAGCCTGCAAATGTTCCGCAAGCATGGCAGCCATGATTCCGTGGTAACCGTGTCCCTCTTTCTGGTCATCAAGTGTCAACACATCCTTCACAGCAAAACTGGCACGATCCGTATGCCCTGAAGCCTCGGCAAGCTTTTGGGCAATGCCGATCGCCGGAGGACTTATGTCATAGCCAGTCAGACTGGCATCCTTTCGATGCTCAATGGCTGCAAGCCCCATGACGCCGTGGCCGCAAGCCAGTTCAAGGATTGCCGGTGCTGTCGGAAGCTTGTCGAGAAATTCATCCCTGAACAATCGTATATGGTTGGTCATACTTTCCCAAAAAGCATAAATAAGAATAGCCGCCCACATGTAAGGGGTCATGTAGGAGCTGTCCTCATACACATGCTCTATAATATCGGGCAGAGCCTCGGGCGTGTATCGACCTTCCTCCTCATACTTCCGTTGCGCCTGCGAAACATGCATGCAATATTGAACATACCCCTTGGCCGCGTGATCAAAAACATCTTCACCATATGCTTTGTAAGCCCAAAGTGCCAATGGAGAAAGGAGCCAGTCGCAGATATCCCGATTGTGCTCATATGCCTTCTGTGCACCCGGATAGAACATTCTGGCCTTCTTTTCGAGGGCCACAAGGAAATCATTATTTTCGGCCATTACTATTCCCCTTGAGGCAAAGAATTTATTGATGGAGCATGGCGAACCCGCCTAACCATCGGAAGGATCAGATTATTGCCGTCCCACGGTGAATCAAACACATGCATTAACCCAAGACGCACAATCCTGTCCACACCCTGCTTCCCAGCCAGTTCAGCCAGTTCTGATTCCAACTGGGGATTTGACATGCCAAGCCCCACTGTCTGTACATTACCATCAAGAAGTGACACGATCTTCCTCAAGTCGTCAACCGGCACGACATGCAGCGTTTTCCCCTGAACCGGTTCAGGGAATGTGAACGCATTGTGGAGAAGAATTGACCAATCGGGCGTTTCTGGAAAAATTGCGGAATTGGTGGCGTCATTCAACAGAGTGGTTGCCCTGGCTCGGACAATGGCCGATGTAAGCGATTCATCAATTTCAAAACGGGGATGCGCTCGATTTTCCTCTCTGAATGCCTTTGCCAGCGAATCGAGCAGTGGGGCAATGTCGTCAGTGCCATCCCGTTCCACAAACAGTACCTGAGGAGAACTACAGGCCATCTGGTCAAACTGCCACACATCCCGGGCAAGACGCAGACACCATTTGGATCGAACTTCCGGGATGGTCCAGGCACCTCGATCAAGCGCCGCAACTGAAACCCTCGGACCGAATACCGTGAACCGCGTCCAAAAAGGGAACGGAAGAGCACGAATTGAAGTAACGGCCTCCTTCCCGCCCCAAATCATGGCACCATCAACAGAGCGAGCCATGGCCTCCTGCAATTCCTGGATGTCACTACGAAACGAGACGAAACGAAATCTGCGCGCAATTTTGTCGCCTCCCGGCACGCGTCGGAGTGATTCCAGCAGGTATTGCACCGGTTCAGAAAAAGAGGGGGGAACTCTGACCAGAGAAACATTCCCGCCCAGCAAGGCACAGAGTCCGGAAAGCAGGGGTAAAATCTGTACGTTTGCGGCGGGCCAATGTCCTACGAGGCCGACGGGAAACGTCTTGAAACGGTTATTGTTTTCGCGGACCCAGCCTTCATGCCACCGCTCCCCCAATTCACGGGCAAGTATCGCCGTAAGAGTCCCCTTTCGCAGCCACATTCCCAGGAACACCGCTCCAGGCACACTGGCGGCGGGATGCTTTACAACTTCAGAAGACCATCCGTCACAGATGCTGACAAGTTCCTGCACCGGCAAAGGTTCTTCGGCTAAAATCTGTTTGAGTTCCCTGGCGATAGCCGTAATGCGATCGGCAGTATCAACCGGTTCTATAACAAATATGTCCCGCAATGACGCATTCATTTTCAGGCGGTCCTTTGTCTGTCAATATTTCCACATCCGCGAACTTCTGCTTTGGCTATGCGCCCCACAAAGCGAAATGCGATGCCGGGACGGCCGCAAGAGCAGCCATCTTCGGCAATAACTGTTGCCATGTCTTCAGTAAGCAGAAGGTGTCCGGGAAAGCTTGCCGGCAGAGCGCTGCAAACCTGGACAATGCCTGTTCCGCCTGCTGGTACCGGCTTAAGCGTAAGCGGGTCACGGATGACAACAGCCCCGTAGACGGGAGCATGCTTGTTTCCTGCAGCACAGTCAGGGTATATGATGCCAAGATTTTCGACCATACCGTAGTAGTCGATTATCTTGATTTCCTGACACCCTATCACATGTGAGACCGATGTGTTGAAGGTCTCTTTACTTACGGATTCGTCAATAAGTTTCTTCCAGCCGCCGCTGTGAAGAATGACGGCTTGACGCAGTCCAAGGGTCTTCCCTTTTGTAATCAATGGCTGGATCAGCTTTGTCCAGAGTATCGACGTAAAGCCATAGATAATGACCGGCTTATCGCCATGCTGCTCAATGAACAGCTGCAATGCCTCGTCATCGATATCCAGGTTTCCGCCTTTTAGACAATAAACCGCCTCGGTAGCAAATGGTGAGAGAGCACGGATGGCTGCTCCCCTGGCTCCCAGAGTGGCTGAAGCTGCATTGGACTCAGCACTGTCAACTATCAGGTACGGGCGTCGATCAGAACCTATGAAATCGCGAAGAATTGCCACCACTCCTCTGGTCATCCGCTTGGCCGTGAGAGCATCGATGGCAATCCGGCTTGGTACCTGATCAGTAGTCGCACTGGAAAGGAGAATTCGTTGATATTTTTCTGCCGGAACAAGTGCTAACGGCGGATTTCGCTTAAAGGCCGAAACCGGAATATAGGGAAGCTCCGCAATGCTTTGCGCGTGTTCAACCTTGATCGGCCAATGACGAACATAATTGGCGTAAAGGTCCGAATGCTGTGCCGCACGTACCACCTGTTCACGCAACAGGGCAAAAACGTCCGCTATTGCTTCTTCGCTTCCAAGGCAATACGGAGGTCCGGACAGCAGGGCTTCTATGCTCTCATCAAGGGTTTTCATAGGTTGCCAGGCAGATCAAGGCTGCACGATCCAATTTTCCACGATCCGTAAGAGGAAGGTGATCCATAATCCGTATTTTCTCGCATGTCCAGGCGGACGGCAACGATCTCTTGATTCTGTTGACCATTTCCTCATGCGAAACGCCGTCTTCAAGAACAACAAACAGCGCTGGGGCCTCACCCGCCTCTTCATGGAGGACAGCGCAGGTTGCCGCTTCTCGTACCCCTTTAACACAGAGAACTTTTTGTTCAATTTCACCAAAAGAGAGACGTTTACCGCGAACTTTCAGGAAATCCCCGTTACGCCCCTCAATCCAAACATACCCTTCTTCATCAATTTTACCTGAATCGTTAGTGTTCAACCAACCATCCCTGAACACCTTTCTGGTTCCTTCCGGATCATTCCAGTATCCATGGCATACAGAAGGCCCGCAGACTTGAATGAATCCATTCTTGTGGGGAGGCAAAACCACGCCGGCGTCATCAACAATGCGAAGTGACAGGTTATCCAGAGGTCGCCCGACACTCCCCTTTTTCTCTAAAAGCCTTTCAGGTTCCAGGCATGTAATTCTCGATGTGGCCTCCGTTTGTCCATACATGACGTAAAACGGCACATTTGGCATAAGTGAGGTGAATAGCTCTATATGCCGCCACTCCAAGTGGCCACCAGCCTGTATCACTCTGCGCAGGCCAGGGATCTGAAGGGTTGATATGCTTGAGCGGGAAAGCAGTATCTTGTAGACGGAAGGTACTCCGGCAAATGTTGTGCATCCGTATTCGGAAGCGGATCTCAACACCTTGTCCGGAAACATGAATCGGCTATCAAGAACAACACTTCCGCCGCAATAGAGGTGGCTGTGGAGTATACTGGCACCAAAACAGTACGAAAGCGGCAGGATAAGCATGGCGTTTTCGCCCTCACCAATCCTCTGGCTTCTCACGATGGCAGCAGTGTTTGCCATAAGGTTGCCGTGGCTCACCATAACAAATCTGGGCGCACCGGTCGTACCGGATGTCGGCATAAGAGCCGCCAGATCTTCCGATTCACGTGGTTCAGGAGGAACCGCTCCCCCGGAGGACTTTGTAAAATCAGCGCAGAGCCAGAGAACATCAGGGCGAATGCCGACAGGAGGAGTTGTGCCGTTTTCAGACCAGAGAGCCCTCGCCCCGGTAAGTTCAACATATGTTGCAGCACTGCTGGTCAGAATTGATGAGTCAATGGGCACTGCAACGAGTCCGGCATATATTGCCCCCAGATACGCCAGAACAGAAGCAGGAGTAAGCCGACATGCAATGACGATACGATCACCAGGCTCAAGGCCCTGCTCCAGAAAAAAACCGCCACTTTGAGCAATGAGTCGGGGTAAATCTGTAATTGTTTCGCCCGTTTTTGCATTGACAAGACAGGAAGAACAACTGCACCGTTGTGCCAGTTCACCTGAAAAGTTGGTACCATTCATGACTTATTGAGTTTGTTTTGCATTACTTCTACTATTGCAGCAACGTCTTCCATTGCCATTAATTCATCTATATCAAAGCTAACGTTGAATATTTTCTCCAATGAAGTTGTGAGAACCGCATGCCCTAAAGAGTCCCATCCGGGGATATCTTCAGGCTTTGAATCGATGGTCACCAGTGACGGCTCTGTGCCAAACGCATCTTTAAATCCGGAGCGGATGGTGTCCAATAAACCTTGCTCTTGCATATATGCAGCACTCCTTGTAGTTATTGATATTACTCCCTGTTGCAATGAGATCTCAATTTATGTCACCGTTCGAGATCCTGCAAACTAACTTCAAATGACTCAGCGGGCTCACCGGCACACCACCGTTGCCACATGATGCGGAGAGCGCGCTCCACTCCAGCAGCTACCACTCCGGACTGACGTGACGGTGCATTTTCGCATCGATTTCGCAGATCTGCCCGAAGCGTGCCCAGTTCCGGAATCATCCCGGCCACGGCAATACCTTTCAATACAAAATCAGAGGCATCACTGGCAATGAAATCCTCCAATCCTTGATGACCCAGGACCGCTGCACCAACTCTGCTTGGAACGGTCGAGCCAGCCAGAGTCAAAGTTGGCACTCCCATCCACAGACCGTGATTGGTTGTGGTACCTCCGTTATACGGAAACGTATCAAGACAGATGTCGACTGCATTATACAAGGCCAAATAGTCTTTCATGCTGCATCGATTATGGAAACAGAGGCGCTCGCGAGCAACACCGTACCGGTCAAATAATTCAATCAATGTCTCGGTATTGAAATCCTGGGGAATGGCACCCAGTACCATCCTGGCGGTGGGCAAGGACCGCAGCAGTTGAGACCATACGGCGACAACTTCAGGACCCAATTTATCCGGGCGATTGAAACTCCCAAACGTAACATAGCCGTTAATCGAATATGGTAGAACGTCAACTGGCGGAGCATCTTCGAGCGGTATAAACGGGGCCGCTACCGGTAGGTAGGCAAGTTTTTCAGTGAATTGTCCGTCAAATTGTCCGGAGGGAGTAAAAAAAAGATCCGTAAGGTAATAATCCATTGTAGATAAACCGGTTGTACCGGGGTAACCTATCCAGCTGACCTGCAGCGGCGCCGGCTTGCGGGCAAACACCGGTAGACGGTTGAGGGCTGTGTGGCCGGACAGATCAATAAGGATATCTATACCGTCATTGAAGATCATTTCTGCCAGTTCTGCGTCGGACGATCTGGCGACTGAATGCCACGTTTTCATATACGATTTAAGCCTCTGGGATGTGCCGTCTTCAGCGCCAAATGTATAGTAAGCATGCAGTGCCAGATCCGGGGACGCCGCCAACTGCCTGAAAACCGGCTCTATATAGTTGGAAATCGCATGATAACGCAGATCTGCCGAGACAAACCCTATGTGAAGACATCGATCACGTTCGCGCCCATTACTGTGTTGAGGCCAGTCTTTCTTTAGCGATGCTTCGATATGCTCCCCATACTGACGGTGCTCGGCGGCAAGTTCGACAGCGGAGATGTTTTCCTGGTGGCAATTACAGAAAAGCAGATTGCTGTGCGCTTTGGAAAAATCCGGATTTAGTGAGAGCGCCTGACGGAAGCATGACTCGGCTTCTGAAAGGCATCCCTTCCCCATAAGACAGGAGCCCAGATTGTTGAACGCATTCACATATTCCGGTTTGATCTCCAGCGCCCGCTTATAACTGGAAATCGCCAGATCAAACTGTTCTTGCTCTTGGAAGATGCTGCCCAGATTGTAATGAACCTCTGCAAAATCAGGTTTCATCGTCAATGCTCGTTTAAAGGAGTCCTCGGCTTCTGAAAAGCGTCCCTGATCTTTGAGATTACAGCCATAGTTGCAGTATGCTTGAGCGTTGTCCGGGCTTAACTTTATCGCTCGAAGAATGCTGGATTCTGCTTCCAGGTAACGTCCATGATCATTAAGGAGATTACCCAGATTACTGAATACCTCTGAATCCAGTGGCAAAAGCTCTGCCGCCTTCAGCATTGCAACAAGAGCCTCTGAAGTCCTGCCATTAATGGAGCAGAGAACTCCAAGTGCTTTCCAGCTGAAACCATGACGCGGAAATCGCGCCGAAAGAGAAC
>JBAYTT010000013.1:0-40773 GCA_041675485.1 Pelobacteraceae bacterium
CCCGATCCAATTCCGACCTACCCTGAAGGATTCATACCCCCCGATTCTCAAGCGGCGCAATATATTCAAAAACTCTCCGAAGAGTCTGCTTTCAATCGGCTGACCCTGCTGGACAGAAACGGGAAGGTAATCTTCAGCGCCGGTCGAGAGGGTAGTGATCCGTATGTTCCGTTTCAGGGACTTTCAAAAACGTCGGATGGTAGTTATATTCGCCCGGATGGAAGTGGAATAGTTCATCTGATTACCGTAATACGTGATGGGGAGACTGTTGGTAATGCCGGTTTGCTGCTCTCTCTTGCGCCTGAAAAAGCCCGCCTGATCCGATCTCGGCAAATGCTGATTACCTACTTTGTGTTGGATTTTATTTTATTGCTTGGGTTAGGTTCTTTTGTTTTGTCGCGAATTGTAGTCAACCCGATTAACCGTTTACTGGCCGCAACGGAAAAAATTACCAGGGGGCAGTATAGCCAACGTTTGAAAGTGTCCGGCAGTGCAGAACTTGCTCGATTGTCCAACGCATTTAACGAAATGGCCTCAGCACTTCAAGATAAGGATCACCAGGTTTCCGAGCAGATGACCGCGCTTGAAAAGGTAAACAGCGATCTTCAACAAGCTCGTGAAGAAACGATTCGCACTGAAAAAATGGCTTCCATCGGTCTGCTTGCTGCCGGCATGGCTCATGAAATCGGTACTCCCCTTGCGTCGATCATGGGGTACGCAGAGCTCTCTGCAGGTGAGCAACCGGATAATCCTGCCATCCAGGATTATGCCCGACGCATTACGGAAGATTGTTCCCGGATCGATCGTATTGTGGGGGGGTTGCTTGATTATTCCCGCCCCAGAACTTTAAGCGGTGAAAATGCCGACGTACGTGACGTCGTTACTTCAACTCTTGATCTAATGATGCAGCAAGGTGTTTTCAAGACATTGAGCCTGGGCATGGAAATTGACGAAGGTCTTTTGCTGGCCAGGTGCAACGAACACCAACTTCAACAAGTACTTATAAACCTGCTTCTCAATAGTAGAGATGCAACTCAAGCGGGAGGCGCCATAACGGTCAAGGCCGGAAGAAAGGGGGAAAATATCCGGTTGGATGTTGTTGATTGTGGTACAGGTATTACTGATGAGTCGATGAAACATATCTTCGATCCGTTCTTTACCACCAAGCCACCGGGTAAGGGAACCGGCCTGGGGTTAGCAATTTCTGCACGGATCGTTGAAGGGTTTGGTGGGCGCATTACTGTAACAAGCAAAGTTGGTGCAGGGAGCTGCTTTAGTATTTGGCTACCGTTGGCGCAACTAGATGAAGGAGTTGAGCGTGAGTAGGAGTCAGTATATTTTGATCATCGACGACGAAGAAAACATGCGCCATATGTTGTCGGTCATGCTGACACGTCAAGGGTATCGTGTAGACCTGTCAGCTAATGGCGAACAAGGTCTGAGCAGCCTTCTGAGTAACGCGTATGATTATATTTTGTGTGACATACGCATGCCTGAAATGGATGGTAAGACCTTTCTAGTGCGGGCGTTGGAACAGCGTGTCACTGCCCCGATTATCATGATGTCGGCCTATGGTACCGTGGAGACGGCAATTGAGTGCATGAAACTGGGTGCGTATGATTTTATCTCTAAACCGTTTAAAAAAGATGAAATTGTCATGGTTCTTAAAAAAGCCGAAGAACGGGAACGGCTGAAAGAAGAAAATAGCCGGCTGAAGGAGGCGGTCGCGGGACGCTTCGAGTTCAGGGGTATCATTAGCCGCAACACCAGAATGGAGGAGATATTCAGCCAGATCCGAAAGGTGACGGATCTCAAAACAACCGTGCTGATTCTGGGAGAATCAGGTACCGGCAAAGAGTTGATAGCCCGCGCTATCCATGAAAATGGAAAACGTGTATCAAAACCGTTTGTAGCGGTTAATTGTGGCGCCATACCGCACAGTCTGCTGGAAAGTGAATTGTTTGGTCATGTCAGGGGGGCCTTCACCGATGCAGCCAGCGACAAGTTAGGCCTTTTCGAACAGGCAGATGGAGGTACGCTCTTTCTTGATGAAATAGGTGAGATGCCTCTTTCCCTCCAGGTAAAGCTATTAAGGGTGCTGCAGGAAGAAGAGATCAGAAGAGTAGGGGATTCAGTTTCTAAAAAGGTAAACGTGCGGGTGATCTCTGCAACGTCTCGTGATCTGGAAACCGATGTAAAAAATGGAGCTTTTCGTGAAGATCTTTTTTTCCGGCTGAATGTTTTCTGCCTTCAGCTGCCACCGTTGCGCGAACGCATTGAAGATATCCCACTGCTTACAGAATATTTTACAATCAACTGCTGTAATGAAGGGGAATCCAGGAACCTGAGTATCGAGCCGGACGCCATGCGCTGTCTAATGGACTATCGCTGGCCGGGAAATATCCGCGAGTTGCAGAATGCTATCGAACGGGCGGCCATCCTTTGCGAAGGTGATCGAATTACGTGCAGCTGTCTGCCCCCTTCCGTACGTTCAGTTGCCGTGATGCTGGAACAGTCTGGCTTAGGTGACGAAAACCTTTCGATCAAGAAGGCTGAAGAGGCTATCGAGCGGGATCTAATCCGAAAAGCTCTTACCAGAACTGGAGGTAACCGGACCCAGGCGTCCAAAATCCTTGAAATAAGTCATCGCTCGCTACTCTACAAGCTCAAAGAGTTTGGTATCGACTAGGCAATTAATGCGGGGTTTTGAGTGCTTTTTTCTGCCATAGGTATGAAAAAATTGCATAGCCGCGAAGCGCGACTTTTTAAAAGTAGTTATAAAATATGGTGTTATGTGCTTTGCTGTGTCGGCACTTTTATTGCTTTATCAAATACAACAAAATATCCCGAAAGGAATCACCAATGTTTAAAGAGCTTGTAATCGCCGCCTTTGTTTCCATTATTATTGCTTCTCCTTCATTTGCCATGGCCAAAGAGGGATGCGGCGGTGTCTGTTCGTCCTGTCATGTTCTCACTGAAAAGGATGCTACGGAACTTATCAAAAAAACCGGGGCAACCGTAACCTCTGTTAAACAGTCTCCAGCCAAAGGTCTTTTTGAAATGCTGGTTGAAAAAGATGGGCAAAAAGGCATCCTCTTAATGGATTACGGCAAGAAACATCTAATACAGGGCATGGTTGTTGATCTTGAAAAGCTGAACCCTGTTTCTGCTCATCAACTAGGCACTCCGGAGCAAAAACAGCCGAAAAAACTTGATGTGGCTACCATCCCGACCAGTAATGCCGTCATCATAGGTAATCCTAAAGGCTCAAAAAAACTGTACGTATTTACTGATCCGGACTGCCCGTATTGTAGAAAGGGGCATGTCGAGTTGAAAAAGTTGGCAAAAATTGCACCGGATGTTGCGATACACATCATGCTGTTTCCGCTGCCGATGCATCCGGGCGCTCTTGATAAGGCACGCACTGTTATTGAAACAATGAATCTTGAAATGCTGGATAGTGCCTTTGAAGGTAAAGACATACCCAAGCCGACAAAGGACAGCAGCAAAAAGGCAATTGATGAGATTGTAAAGTTTGCCAATGCCAACGGGATTTCCGGTACACCGACTATGGTTATGCCGGACGGCACAATTCAGGTCGGGATGCGCGATGCGGAAACAATGAAGAAAATGCTGGAAGGGAAATAATCAGTCTTTGGCAGAAGTTAAGTCTGATTTTGTATTCTCGAAGTAAATCTGTACAGGTTTTTTTAAACGCGGAGGTTGGTCATGAAGGTCAAGCTGTTTATCTTACTTGTCGTCACATGTTTGTCGTCGATCGTATCGGCAGGCCAGTCACCTTCAAACATACCGGTGCTGTCCGGAGTGGTTCAGGGTATTTCACGGGACAGAATCCAGGTAAACAACACTAATTACATTGTTGTAAAAAAGGTACCTTCATATCAGATTGTAATGCGAAACGGGGCGTATCAACAACAGAGGATTGCATTCAACTCGATCCGAACTGGTGATTCGATTACCTTCAAGGCAATAGGCAATGTCATTATTGAAGTGCGAATTGAAGGGAGATAATATCATGATTACAATGGCTTTTCCGATTATGCGGGGCCTGCTTGCCGTTTTTTGTATGATTTTTTTGTCGGCCGCAACTTCGCATGCGGCTGTAATGAATGACTACGTCTGCACTCCCCCCTTCATTTCACAATCCGTGCCCCCGTTGGTAATGTTTGAAATGGGGCGCGACCACAAGCTCTATTACCAGGCATACAATGAGGCAGTTGATCTGGACGATGACGGCAAAATTGACTATACCTACAAGCATTCCATCAATTATTACGGCTATTTTGACCCCTACAAATGCTACACCCATACCGGTGGTGCAACAGGGTCATCAGCAAATACCGCCCAGTTTACTCCTGTTTCCTATACTGCCAACAAATTCTGCAGCGTTGGCGAGTGGAGCGGCAACGTCCTGAACTGGGTCACCATGTCCCGGATGGATGCCTTGAAAAAGGTTCTCTATGGCGGGCAGCGAACCACTGACAGCAATACCCAAACCGTATTGAAACGGGTCTATGTGCCGCAGGATGCGCACAGCTGGGGCAAGGAGCTTACCGGTCGCCTCTGCTTTGATGGTACAAGCACCTATACAACAACCTGCTCCACTGATGCCGATTGCGACACAGGTAATACCTGCGAGGACAAGTCGGCAAACCTGATCGGGATTGTCGCAGCTGATGCCCCCAGCGAATGTGCGAGTTCTGTTACTGCCCCCACATGGGCCGCTACTAACAAGACCAAGACGAACACGACCGGCAATATTCTGATTGCAAAATATGCGCATCCCGGTTTTTCAGGCACTGCGACCGAGGATGGAAACTATACCATCACCACCAATCCGCCTCCTGCCGATTGTCCCAGCTGTCCGGACCAGCTGGTGATCAGCAACGGCGTGTATGATTCCTTCCAGCCATCTTCGGCAAACTTTCTGGACTATTACTATATTTCCAGTTTCAATTATGCGGATACGACAGCCGGGTGCGCTGCTACCTCCACCTGCAAGGATGTTCTGCCGACATTGGACCATGGGGATTACCATAATTTCCTTGCCATCAGCGAATTCAACGTTACTAACGCCAACAAGGGTGACTGGCAGTTTTTTATCGACAGTGATGATGCCGCCGAGCTGCTGATCGCCCCTTCGAGTACTCCTTCTACGCCTCCGACGCTGGTGGCGAGACACCAGATCTACGATGCCGCTGCCAGCAGCGGCAACCTACAGGTATGGAACGGCCTGCATTCTTCTTGTGCCAGTGCGCCTGGCGCCACCTGCGACTCGGGTCAGATCGGCACTATTAACCTCGGCAGCAGTGGTTATTATCGGTTGATTGTACGCCATACCGAGAAAACCGGCCAGGACGGCATTCGGGTCTGGTATCGCAAGGGCACCAGCGGTAGCTGGCGCATGTTTGGAGAAAACGGCGTCGGTGCCGGCGGGGTCGCTCCCAACACCTGGCTTGCATCGGACCTGACATTACGTGCACCGGTCATTACCACTACCAACAAATGTTCCATCTATTCACCGATGGTTGTGGATTATGGCGCACCGGTGGTCGGCACAGAAAAGAGACACCTGTTCTGCAACACAACCCTTTCTGCCGGCGGCACTCCCATCATGCGGCTCCTCAAAAACAATACAAATCGCATGTGGCAGTGGGCCGCGAAGGAACAACCGGTATGCGATACCTCACTGGGAACTCCCATCGATTACACGGTGCAGGTTGAGGTCTGCAAAAGCGGTATTGGCACTTTGAGCGACACCTACGAGTATGAACGCTGTAAAAATTACGCCGGTAGCTACAAGCCGATCGGACTGCTGCAAAAATACGGTGAACAGAGCGGGGCATCCATGGTCTGCTCCAAGAGCATGTCAAAGCCCTGCAATACCGACTCGGATTGTACGTTGGCTACCGATGGCCTCTGTGTCTATAAGTCAGACATGTATTTTGGCATGTTCTCCACATCGTACGACAAAAACAAGAGCGGTGGCGTGCTGCACAAGAACATCGGCAGCATTCTGGACGAAACCAACGCCAACAACGGCATCTTCCAAACTTCCGAGAACGTTTCCGGCAACATCATCATCACGATGGATAAGATGAAAATACTGGACTACAACTATTCAAGCCGGTCATATGGGACAGCAGCCAATCCCTGCGGCTGGATAACCAGTCGGCCCATGAATGAGGGAGAATGCCGTGACTGGGGCAATCCGATTGCGGAGATGATGTATGAGTCTCTCCGTTATCTGGCCGGAAAGGAAACGGCTACAACAGCGTTTACCAATGGCGCAGCCACGGATGCCGGTTTGCTCAAGCAGCCGGCGTGGGGAAAATTCGGCACCGGAAGCGCCACCTACAAGCCGTACGACATTTATCCTACCTGCGCCAAACCGTTCATACTGCTGTTGAGCGATGTCAATACCGCCTTCGACTCCGATCAGGTGCCCGGCACCTCCTTTGGTTCCTATGCAGAAGACGGTGCCCTGCCCACACTAAACATGAACGTCACCACCCTTGCCAATACCATCGGCACGGATGAAGGTATTGCCGGCCAGAACTGGTTCATTGGTGAAACAAGTACATTAAATAACTTTATCTGCGACTCGAAAGCGGTAACCAATCTAAGTCTGTTACGGGGATTGTGCCCGGAAGAACCGACCAAACAGGGGAGCTTTTATTCGGCGGCAGTGGCATACTACGGCAAGACCCTTTTCAAGGCTAATACCGCTCTTCCTGATGTCAATACCTTTGCCGTGGCCCTGGCGTCACCTTTCAACGACCTGAAAATTAAGGTCGGCAACAAGTTTGTAACTCTGGTCCCTGCCGGTAAATCTGTCAGCGGCTGTCTTGGAGTTAAAGCTGCCTGTGCCGACAAGTGCACGCTGACCAAAACAGCCAATGGCATGACGATTTCCGCCTGCTCTTCCAGTGCCTACTGCCCGACCAATACTATTGTCAATGTCTACGTAGAAAATA
Organism: Pelobacteraceae bacterium; assembly: GCA_041675485.1. Classification (GTDB taxonomy): domain Bacteria; phylum Desulfobacterota; class Desulfuromonadia; order Geobacterales; family Pseudopelobacteraceae; genus JACRCG01. The sequence goes on from JBAYTT010000013.1 coordinate 6,999, forward strand.
TTAAATATGATGCCAGCGGCAACGTGATCTATGCCAAGTTCCGCATCAATTACGAAGATGTGGAGCAAGGAGCCGACCATGATATGGACGCGATCGTATCGTATGAGGTCTGCACCGATGCCTCCGAAAATATGTCCGGTACCAGTTGCACCACTTCTCTTGCTGCTGACCAGCTCGAAGTCAAGGTGACATCAGTCAGTGCCGCCGGCTGCATTGACCAGGTCATGGGCTTTGTCATCAACGGCACAACGGCGGACGCCACCTATCTGGTCGTCAAGGATAGCGATGTCGGCGCCGGGGACGCGGATTCACCCGCAGCGAGCGTGGGTGCGATGCCGTTGTCATGGCAAAAAACCTTTACGGTCAGCGCCACTGGCACCACCACCGGACTTTTGAAAAATCCGCTCTGGTACGCCGCCAAATGGGGCGGTTTCCAGGACAAAAATAGTAATAAAAAGCCCGATCAGACTTCTGAGTGGGATAAGGACGGCGATGGTGATCCGGATAACTATTTTATGGTTGTAAACCCGCTCCAGCTTGAACGTCAGCTTGACCGGGCCCTGAACGAAATTCTGGCGCGCGTCGCATCCGGAACTGCGGCCTCGATTCTTAATAATAGTGAGGGAAGCGGCGCAAACCTGCTGCAAGCGGTTTTTTATCCCTTCAAGCAGTTTGAAAATAGTACCTCGGTCGCCTGGACCGGGGAGGTGCAAAACCTCTGGTACTACGTTGATCCTTTCATTGGTGGCAGCACTATTCGTGAGGATACCGATTACACCACCGCCGATCCGCTTCCCACTCCCAACCCTGTTCATTTCCTGGACCTGGGGGTGGATAAGCGCGTGCAGTTCTTCTTCGACAAGGATTCCAACCAGACCAAGGTGCGCCGGTTCAACGCCGATGGAACGTTCGAAGAAGTGTTTCCGGACGACCCCGACAAGGGGGTACGGAGCATCTGGAATGCGGGCAGGCTCTTGTGGAAACGCGACCCGTCAACACGAAAGGTGTATACCACAATCAATGGCACAAGCCTGCTGAACTTCGATCCTGCCAACGCCGCAACGGTAAGTTCGCTGGCGAGCTATCTCCAGGCCTCCGGCGCGACTGCCGCCGCAACGGCGACGATTGCGCAGAACACCATGAAATATACCTTGGGATATGACGGCGTTTGCAGGGATGCATCGTCGCCCTGTGCAAGTCCCAGCAGGAACAGGACTGTTACCATCAGGTTACGTGGTGGCGGCACGGCAACCAATGTCTGGAAATTGGGTGACATAGTCTCTTCCACGCCGAGGCTCCAAGGTAAGCAGGCACTCGGGTCTTATGATGACGCGTTGCCCAGAGGTTACTTTGATACGACCTATGCCACCTTTAAAAATACTGCGAATTACGCAAACAGGGGGATGGCATATCTTGGCGCCAATGACGGCATGCTTCACGCGTTCAAACTGGGCAATCTGGCGCCAACCAAAGCACTTAGCGGTACCATCGCCACCATGTCCGGCCAGAATCTCGGCAAGGAGGAGTGGGGTTTCATCCCCAGAAATACCCTGCCGTACCTTGGATACATGATGAACCCTGACTATAACCACATCTTTTTTGTCGATGGCGCCGTTTCCATGTTTGATATGTCAACCATAGCAGCGACAAGCGATTACTGGAACGGACCCAAGACGGATGCAAGCTGGAAAAGCATACTGATCGGATCAATGGGAGTGGGGGGAGCGACAAATATTAGTACCTCAGGCTGTACTACCGGCACAGATGCCGCCACCTGCGTCAAAACTCCCATCCTCGACCCGGCGGACAATACCAAGGGGCTGGGTTACTCCTCGTATTTTGCACTCGATATCACAAACCAGGATTTCAACACAGCCGATGATTCTCTGCGGAGCCAGCCTGCCTTGCTGTGGGAATTCTCCAACCCCGCACTGGGGTACTCGACCTCCGGGCCGATCATGCTCAGGATCAACGCCAAAACAAAAACAGGCAGCACATATGAACATCATCCGGAGAAAAATGGCCGCTGGCTGGCTGTCTTCGCATCCGGACCCACCGGTCCCATCAATACAACGACACACCAGATGAAGGGGACCTCTAACCAGAATCTCAAGCTGTTCGTTGTGGATGCGCAAAAGGGGCCGACAGCTGGTAACATGTGGGTTATCGATACCGGCATTGCCAACGCTTTTGCCGGCAGCATTAAAGGGTCTGTCGTTGACTTCGAGCGTAACCCTGCTCTGGGTATGGCGTCGGGCTACTATCAGGATGACGCGCTTTATATCAGCTATACGAAGAAGTCTGCCGCCGGCACATGGACCGATGGCGGTATTCTGCGCGTGGTGATTCCGCAGGACAACGATCCTGATCAACTTGACCTGGGCAACTCCATAACTCCGATACATTTAGGCGGCTTTGATCCCGCAAAGCATTGGATCGTTTCCAAGGTCATCGAGGGGGTCGGCGCAAACAATGTCGGTACCATCACCTCTTCCGTGACAAAGTTGCAGTCGGGTTCTAATTACCTTTTTTTCGGGAGCGGTCGATACTTCTATCCTCAGGATGACATGTCCAGCCAGCGTCGCCTCTATATGGTCAAAGATTCGTGCTACAAAGAGAACGTGACCCATCCGGACGGACATGCATCCAAGTGGACTATTGATGACAACCCATCTGCCGCATGCCACTCAACGGTTCTGGATCTCAGCAGTCTGGACGACAGAACCGCGGGGGCGGCCGACACCACGGTGACAAACGGCTGGTACATCAACCTGGACAGCGGGGAGCGGGTTGTGACCGATACCGTTGCGTTGCAAAACGGCGCCATTTTTTATACGTCATTCTTACCAACAGGGGATGTCTGCAGTTTCGGTGGCACTACATATTTATGGGGGATTAAATATGATACCGGGTATCAATTGCCTGCCAGCGCCAAACAGGGTAAGGCCTTGATCCAGGTTTCGACGGGAGCGTTTGAAGAGGTCGATATTTCAAAGGTTCTTACAGATAAAGCTGGTAGAAGAAGCTCTGCAGCACTGGAGTTGACCGGAAAATCGGCGACTGAAGCGCCGCCTATTGTGTCCAACGCGGGACTTATGCCTGTAAAACGGATCATCCAAATACAGGAACGTGCCAAATGAGCACACGCACATTACATGGCGACGTAGTGCACCTTGAACGGGGGCCTCTATATGCGAGTTGTTATGTGCTGCCCGGGAGGCTAAGGGTGAGGGACGTTGGGTCGCTCTTTAAGGTGCGGTTGGGGTTTGGAAAGGGCCAAAACAAAGGTTTTACGCTGGTTGAAGTGCTTGTTGTTATCGCGATAATCGGCATCGTTTTGGCGATCGCAGTACCGCAATATAACCAGATACACAGAAAAAACGATATGGAAAATCAAACGAGAACAATGCTGAACGACTTTATGATGGCACGCGCAAATTCGATATTTAAGCATAAAGAAGCGCGGATCAAGCTTACTGCGTCAACCTTTAAACAGTATTCAAGTCTCGATGATTCCGTTGCTCCTGTTTTGAACAGGAATTTGAAATATCCCATCGTCTTTTCCGGTTCCGGAACCATCGACTTTGATACTCAAGGTTTTTTTGACGTTGTTAGTAATGGCAACGCCACTATTTGTATCGACCCAGCGGGTGAAGTTGCGGCTGTTGACAGTATTATTGTCTTTTCTACGCGTATGCGGTTAGGCAAGAGAAAGGTAGGAGTGGATTGTGCAAATAACTCGAATCAGATTGTCCTTGAGTAATCGGGATAGACAGGGGTTTACCCTGATTGAGGTTATGATCGCCATGTTGATCATGATCATTGGTTTGCTCGGTTTATTGCAAGCGTTGATCTATGCAGCCGATACTAATGCCAAGAATCTTCTTCGCGATGAAGCGGTTCAAGTCTCGGATAGTATGTTGAATTTGACCAAAGCTAAACCCTTCGGTTTACTTTCTACTGTCTATGCAACCAAGAAAATCCAGAGCAATATCCGGAAGGGCGTTACATTTAATGCAGACATCACCACATCTCCACTCGGTATTGACTCGTCAAAATTAATCGTCAAGGTTGCCTGGACATACAAAGGTCTTCCAAACCAAACTGAACTGGTTTCAATCAAGTCAGGGAATTAATTTATGAAAACATGTGAGAACGATAAAGGTTTCACCTTGATTGAATTGATTGTAGTTATGGCAATTTTTTCAATGATTATCATGGTAAGCGCAAGAGCCTTTGAAACAATCATGGCCCAGAGCAGTCAGATGAAGAAGGCTTCGGAGTCGAACATAGAAGGTGTTGTTGGGCTTGAAATGTTGCGTAAGGATCTTGAGTCTGCCGGTTATGGTTTGCCGTGGGGTTTTGTCACCGGGATTACTTATGCGGAAGCGGATGTGGCTACCGATTTCATTGTCGAAGGGTTTGATCCCATGTCATTGAATGATTCGCCATCTGATGTTCCAAGAGCAGTTGCCAGCGGCGTTATCGAGAATACAAAGAAGATACTGGATGGGTCAGGAAAATCCAATGGTGGTTCTAGCTATCTGGCTATTAAATCGGTAAACGTTGCGTTTAACGATGCCGCAAGAAAATGGAGTTTTGTGAATTTTAGCGCATCAGTGACATCGGGCACAAATGACAGCTATATTCGCCAATGGAGCAGTGCGCCGGAAAACTTTTCCGCCGCCGACTCAATAATTACCTTGGTGAGTTCGTATTCCAGCGTGGCAGGGTCATCGGAAAGACAGCTGGTGAGTGTCTCGAATACAGATTTTTCCTATAAATACAGTGGGATTCATCCTCCCAATGATATCTATAAACCGCTTGGCAGGATTACACGACCATCGGATAATGCCGTTATTACTACTGATTTGTATGCAGTTCATGGCATAAACAATCTTGGCTCTGGGGCAAATACTATTAGGATGCCCTTTAACCGGGCCGATTATTACTTAAAACGTCCGCAGTCTAATATGGCTTCTTATTGCAACAAAGGAACCGGCGTCTTGTATAAAGGGCTTATTGTCAATTCCACGTCTGATTCAGGCGGAGGATATTTGCAGTATCCGTTGCTCGATTGCGTCGGTGATATGCAGGTGGTTTACGAACTGGATACGTCCGGCACCGGGAATATAGCCTATTTGAACACACTAGCGGGGTTGACCGCTTTGGATGTACGGAACCAGTTGCGCAGCATACGGGTGTATATCCTTGCCCATGAGGGGAAAAAAGATCGAAACTTCAATTATAGCTATAAAGATTCAAATAAAGTGATTGTGGTCGGGGACCCGAATATTTCGAGTCTCGGTAGGGTATTCAGCGTGGCGGATATGGTCTCCTTTTTTGGGGATGATTGGATGAATTACCGCTGGAAAGTATATTCAATTTCGGTACATCCCAAGAATCTCGCCAATTAATGAGGAATATTATGAAAACAATGTGCAACAATAAAGGTGCGGCGCTGATAACTGCCTTAATGCTGACTCTTATTGCATTGACGATGATATCGGCTCTCATGTTGATAGTTACCCGGGGTACCTATTTGTCCGGTGCCAATAAACGTTATCAAACTGCCTTGGCTGCATCCTACGGTGGCGTGGATATATCCACAAAAGAACTTATCCCCGCTATTTTTGCCGGGTATTCATCAGTCGGAGATTTCTCAACGGCGAGACAAAAGATGGTTACGGACTTTGCATTGATTGGTCTTAACGTGGTCGCCTCCGATGCTTGCATGAATCAAAAATTGAATAGCCCAACATCGAAATGGAGCAGTTGTTCGGCTGTTCAGGCATCATCCGAGATAACTAGTATAAAATCGGCACCCGATCTGACTTTCAATCTGAAAGGAACCATAGACCAGGGATACAAGGTTTATACGAAAATCGTGGACACATCGCCTGGTAACACCGATCCTTCTTCAGCAAAAATGATAAATGCGGCTGATAAGGCATTCGGTGGAATAATAGGGTATGCCGGGGTCGCCTATATAAGGGGGGGGGACGGCGGAGGTGGTGGCGTGTCTGTCCCGCATATTCCGGTACGGTATCGCATAGAAATTCAGGGTGAACGTTCGTCAAATGCGACCGAAAAGTCCAATCTATCGGTTTTATACGCGTATTGATCTAGTTTCCAGTAGTGATCACATATGTAAATACAGCAACATAGCATCAATAATCGACCTGATATAGCCAGTGATATTATATGTTAAATGAGAGTTTTATGTTTTATTGTGCATAATTATGTAGAATTATCTTGACATGGTATTAAATTATAGTAAATTTCGATCACTAGTAAAAATCTGCGTCGGAACAAGTGGTCATGAAAAACAAAAATAAAGTGAAAACTATTCGTGAATCACGGCTTATGAGCAAGTCAGAACTCGCTCGAAAAGCGGGGATATCGGCACTTACAGTAGGCAGGGTAGAGCGTGGTGAGGAATGTCGGGTGGAGACCATGCGGAAAATTATTCTGGCGCTGGGTTACAGCTTAGAAGATAAAAACAAAGTATTTCAGGATCAGGAATAACGGGACTGAATATGTTTCTTTTTAAGAACAAAAAAGAGGTAGTAGGAATAGACATCGGATCAAGTTCCGTTAAGATCATTCAGCTGAAGGACAATAAAGGCTCCTTTCAGTTACTGAATGCGGGTATTTATCCTTTGTCTCCCGAGGTGATCGTTGATAATACTCTGATGGATAGTTCTGCAATTGCCATGGCAATAAAGAATCTGTCCTCAAGCCTTGGTATTAAGACAAAAGATGCTGTTTGTTCTATCTCCGGTAATTCTGTTATCATCAGAAAAATAGTACTTCCAGCAATGCCTCAGGAAGAATTGGAAGATCAGATTTCGTGGGAGGCGGAACAGTATATTCCATTCGATATTAATGATGTAAATATGGACTTTCAGATTTTATCACCCGACAGCAACGACCCTTCTAAGATGAATGTACTGCTTGTAGCCAGCAAAAAAGATATTATTAATGATTACGTAGCGGTGTTCAGCCAAGTTGGAATGCAGCTTGTGGTCGTTGATGTTGATTCTTTTGCTGTTCAGAACTCATTCGAAGTTAACCACAGCTATAACTCTGAAGATATAATTGCGTTAGTAAATATTGGCGCCAGCGTAATGAATATCAATGTTATTAAAGATGGAATTACACTTTTTACAAGAGATGTGCAGATGGGGGGGAATCTATATACTGAGGAGATTCAAAAACAGCTTGGATTAAGTAGTGAAGATGCTGAAATTGGAAAATTGCTTGCACATGAATCGACTAACGAGCCGCTTAGAAATGTTATCCGAAAGGTAAATGATACTTTAACTCAGGAAATTCGTCGTTCTCTGGATTTTTATAATTCAACTGCAAATGATGATCGAATCTCCAGTGTCTTTGTAAGTGGTGGTTGCTCAAAAGTCTATAATCTCATTAACACAATTTCTGAAAAAATCAGTCTACCTGTTGAAAAACTTAATCCATTTGCAAAATTAAAATATAATGAAAAAGATTTTGACCCTGAATACCTTGAAGAGATCGGGCCGTTTATGGCAGTGCCGGTCGGGCTTGCTATCAGGAGGGCCGGGGACAAATGATTAAAATAAATCTTCTACCCGTCAGGGCCGCTAAGAAAAAGGAAACTGCGATTCAACAACTGGTCATAACAGGAGTTGTTGTTGTTGCAATTGCTTTGATTGTAGTATCGCTTTACATGGTTAAAACCATCCAGGTATCTGCAACCAAATCTGACATAACTTCAGCTAATAATAAAATTAATGAGCTAAAAGCAAAAATAGGCAAGCTAGAAGAGCTTAAAACTCTGAAAGAACAGGTTAAAAAGAAGCTTGACGTCCTTTCGCAGCTACGAAAAAACAAAACTGGTCCAGCGCAGAGATTAGCAATTTTAAGTGATCTTGCACCAGAAAAATTATGGCTTACAAATTATGGTGAATCTGTTCAAGACGTTAAAATATCCGGCATTGCTTTTTCAGAAGATCTTATTGCACAGTTTATGAAAGCACTTGAAGCATCCACTGATTTCATGGCTGTTGAGTTAGTCGTATCAGAACAAACAGAGGTAGCAGGGACGAAGTTAAAGAAGTTTGATATAACAATGAAGCTGGAATCAGCGGTAACACAACCTTTGGTTGTCCCCGTTGTAAAAAAGTAATGTTAATCATTCAGGTGGTCTGGATATGAATCCAAATGTTGAAAAAATCCTTAAGCTTCCTACTAAACAGAAAATCATTATTCTAGTTGTTCTGTCTGTTATTGAAGCTGCTGCTTTAGTCTGGTTTTTGTATCTTCCAAAAATTAATGAACTTGATGGACTTAAAGCTGAGCTGACCAAATTGCAGGGTGAAATTAATGAAAAAACCAGAATTGCAAACAATTTACCAAAATTACAAGCAGAGTACGAACAGCTGAACAAGGAGTTAGCGCTAGCATTAACCGAATTACCAAACTCAAAAGAGATACCTTCGCTGCTTACGAGCATAACTGCTTTGGGAAAAGGCGCTGGACTTGATTTTTTAACATTCCGGCCTAAGCCAGAGATCCCTAAGGATTTTTATGCAGATGTACCGGTTGATATTATTGTTTCTGGATCATATTTCAGTGTTGCAAATTTCTTTGCTGCGGTTGCGAACCTGCCCCGAATTGTAAATATTGCAAATGTCACTTTTTCGGATGTCAAGAGTGTTAATAATCGTATGATGACCAAGGTTACTTGCCTTGCTACCACATTCCGCTTTCTTGATAAGAAAGAGATTAAGGATGATAAAAAAGTTGCCCCCAAAAAATAGTTTTTACCCAACGATCTCAGTTGTATTTGTGTTTGTGCTGCTACTTGCAGCCTGCAGCCAAAAACAACCGGAAGCCACTGTGCCTTCTCAACTGCCTACACCGGCAACAGCGCAGGTTAAGCCTGTTCAAAAACAGGTCAGTTCTTCATTGCGCCTTTCCCCTCCACCACCTCCTACAAATCAATTTGACTTCAGCAATAAGAAAGATCCGTTCAGACCATTTGTGGTTGTTAGAATAGATCAAAAGAACTCTCGTGAATCAATGAAAAAGCGGCAGCGCGACTCCCTGCCGATTCATAGTTTTGATGTGAGTCAGTTCAAACTGATTGGAGTAATTACCGGAGGTCGGGAGAACCAGGCAATGGTAACGGATCCTGCCGGCAAAGGATATGTACTGAAAGTTGGCATGTCGATAGGGAAAAACGACGGAAGAATTATATCAATTAATTCAAGTGGCGTCGAAGTATTAGAGCAATTCAAAGATGACAATGGCAGGGTCCGGAAAGAGAATATAAAACTTACCCTTCCCAGGAAACAATAAGGAGTTTCGCATGAAGTGGAAGAAACATATTGTGAAAATTGCGTTTATTTCATTTTCAATAATTACAAGTCTTTTAGCTGCTTCACCGGATGTTGGAATCTGTGCTGAACAGTTGGATGCAAAAAAACTTGTCGGTATTGAATCTGTGACGTCTACAGGCGATGGTTCTGCCACTGAATTGACAATTAAGCTTACGGCACCTGCAACATATACGAGTTACAAGACAATATCGCCACTACGTCTTGTAATTGATCTCTCTCAGGTGACTCAAGGAAATATTTTAGCTCCATTGCATATAAATAAAGGGAATTTCAAGACAGTTACAGCGAGTCGTTTTGATACCGATGCAGGTGTTCTTACCAGATTAGAAATCGAACTGGTAAGTGACAGTGAAGCAGTGATTACAACGTTACCCGCCAACCCAGGAGAGTTAAAAGTAACTTTTCCTGCACTGTCAGTAAGTTCACCTTCTTCAAAGTCAGATTTTTCAGAGAAACAAAATGTTGCTGAACTCCCAGCTGCGTTGAGCAATCCTTCTGTAACCGCTATTGATTCTTCAAATACAACTTTGACCGCTATTTCTGTTAACAATAATACTATTACTCTCGCTCTGGATGGTTTAATCGGTGATTTTAAAACTTTTAGGCTTAATAAGCCTGAACGATATGTTGTTGATTTGATAAATGTTAAAAGCGGTCTAACCACGAAGTTGTTGCCACTTAATGCCTCTGGTGTCGCTTCAGCGCGAATAGGGCTCTATCCTGACAAGGTACGAGTTGTTCTTGATTCTGTTAACGGAAGTTTTCCGGAAGCGACTGCTATAAAAACAGACAGAGGAATCATCGTCACTCTTAACACAAAGAGCGATGCTGAAAATATTAATACTAAACTTATTTCGACAAGAACGGACAAGCCTCAAGAAGAACAAGATGTTGTAAATTCCAAACCAGTTACCCCGCTTGATATTCAGCCTGAAACTAAAGCCGTTGTAAAACCTGCAGGTTTACAGGGGGCGAAATCGGATTCGAATAGCAAAGAGGTATTCGAAAAGCAGTTGCCTAACATAATTAAAAAAGTACATGGTACTTCAGCTGTTGAAATGATTGACTTCCAGGTAATAGATGGCATATCGCGGCTATCAGTCAAGGTTAATGGCGACATACACGCAGATCAACCCGTAAAAACTCCTGGATACGTTACTCTGACGCTCAAAAACTCTGTATTACCCAAGAAGTTGCAGCGATCGCTAGAAACCCGTTCATTCGCCTCACCGGTCTTACGAGTTACTCCGCTTTCAATTAAAACTAAAAAAGGCACTGATACTAAAATACGTATTGCTATGCGCGTTGCATCTTCTTTTGAATATCGTCAAGAAGGAGACATGATATATATCGACTTTAAGCATCCAGAGGGATTGTCTGGCGATAAACTTATTATTGAAGCAACGAGCCCCAAAAATATATCTCCTCTCGTTAAGCCTGAACCATCCCGCGAAGATGTTGATCTGTCATCTGTTTCTGAAACGACAAGTAAGCCTGTTGGTGCTTCACATGTATACAAGGGACGTAAAGTTACGCTAGAATTTGCCGATGCCGATGTACGGAAGATATTCCAGCTTTTGTCCGAGGTAAGTAATAAAAACTTTGTACTCAGTGATGATGTTACCGGAAATATAAGCATGAAATTAGTTAATGTTCCTTGGGACCAGGCCCTTGACATTATCCTTGATACAAAAGGACTTGATAAACGAGAAGACGGAAATATTATTCTTATAAAAGGTAAGGGGAAGTTTGGAACACAGGAAGCTGCCGATGCTGAAAACAAAAAAAATATAGAAAAGAATCTTGCTCTCCAACCTGCAAAAGTCTTTAGTGTAAATTACGCAACATTGGCAGATATTGTTACACAGATTGAAAAGTTAAGTAGCGGTCCAAAAGGGTCAGGCACTAGGACTGATTCAAGTGTCATCTCTGATTCGAGGACAAATAAAATAATCGTTGTTGATACATTAAATCGAATCGTACAAATGCAAGCTTTACTTTCTGAAATTGATCAGCCTGAAAAGCAGGTAATGATTGAGGCTAGAATAGTTGAGGCGTCCTCCACTTTCAGTCGCAACCTTGGTGTTAGTTGGGGAGTCCATCAACGCGATGGGTCGGCATCATTTCTAGGCATTAACTCACTGGATACTGCATTTGGCGGGTTGACGTCTGCGCCACCAATTGCTGGTGTTGCAACTGCGGCCGGCGGAAGTATGGGAATTTCCTTTGGAACGCTGGCAAGCAATATTCAGTTGGATACTCGACTGAACGCTGCGGCTACAGCTGGTTTAGTAAAGATTGTTTCTACTCCAAAGGTCGCCACACTCAATAATAAAACTGCCAAGATAACCCAAGGGCAGTCTATCCCTTATACAGCTTCAACTTCTGACAAAGTTGAAACCAAGTTTATAGAGGCGGCATTGTCATTGGAGGTAACGCCCCATATAAATGCAAATGGTACTATCAGTATGAAAATTGATGCTAAAAATGACTCTCCTGGAGCGGGTGGAAATCCTCCTCCAATCAATAAGAAGCAGGCTACTACCGAAATGCTCCTGCGAGATGGAGAGACAACGGTAATAGGCGGTATATATGTTGACAGTGACCAGGAATCCGATGAAGGAGTGCCATATTTGATGGATATTCCTTTCCTTGGGAACTTATTTAAGTCAAATACTAAGAGCAAGACCAAAACAGAACTGCTGATTTTTATTACACCCAGAATTTTGGGAGCTGTTTAGTTTTAATGAATCTTTAGTTCCAGTGTTGTGATTATTGTTCGTATTTTTTGTGCAACAAGGTTCAGTGCGGTAACAGGCTGATGTGCATCGCAAGATTAATTCATAATATACTTTCATGAGTTGTGCTAATTGTGGCTATCTACACATTATAAATATAAAAATTCAAATGTATGAAACGAAAATTAAATATCAGGGAGTACGAGTATGAAAAAGTTTTTGTTGCTGGCCACTGTGCTGGTTTTCTGTATTTCCGGGTGCGGGAGTTCAAACGGTGGAGGGACAACTTTTTATAAAACTGTAAATGCAACGGTAAGCGTTGATTCAGAAAAAAACCCATTGTTCTCCGACTTGGCGAAATGGGCAGATATAAATACTAGTTGTAATGGTGTTCAGGTCCCGACAAACACAAGTGACCTTGTTAATTTTACCATTACGACAGTAAAATCGATTTCGTCTGGAACAGCATCCAATCTTATGCTTCAAAAAGCCACAATTGTTTTTACCCCCGCAGACACTCTATCGCCTGCGCTACCTGCACAGTATGCAACATCATATATTGATCTTTTTGGTTTATCTGTTCCTGCTGATGGATCAGTCGCTGTACCGGTTGAAGTTGTGACCCATAATCTCAAGTCATATTTCTATCCCACGGCGGTCTGCAGAAATGTTCCGGTGTATTCATATAATGTGCAGGTGAGTTTTGATGCTATTGAGGCTGGTACCGGTAAATCCGGTACGATTACGGCCGGGATGACAGTCAGAATAGCCGATTTTGCCGATTAAACAGTAGCTTTATTCCCACTGCTTCCTTTGAACAAATCTACGAGGTACATACAATGAAAAAAGTTTTTAGTGCGATAGCAATTCTATTGCTTAGTTTTACTTTTTTTGCTTGCTCTGGCGGACAGGGCGGCAATGCGGGAGATCCAAGTAAAAATGCTACGGGTAAATTAGTAGGTAATCCTCTTATTGTTAGTGGAGCAGGTATTCCTTTCGGAAATTATACGTCCGGTGTCAAAGAGGATCAGCAAAATCCGAAGATAATTTACTTACAAGATAAAAAACTATATTTTTCAGTATGGGAAGACTGGCGTAATCGCCTGACTTCCGGATCAGATATTTATGGGCAGTTACTTAAAGAGGACGGCACGATGTGTGGGCCGTCATTTGTTGTCAATAGTTCTAATGGCAATCAAACGGTGCCGACTACGGCCTATAAACCGGGGGGCAACATTCTGGTTGCATGGCAGGATTCAAATGGAACAGCTAACAGCGGCTACGTGTTTCATACCAACTTTCAACCTCCAGATACAACATCATGCTCAAGCTATAGTGGGCCGGGTGCGTTAAGTGCCGTACCAGTTAACTTCAACCCTCGTAATGCAAATGTTGTTACCCCTGTTTTTAGTTCGCTGATTTCTGGTGGTGGCTCAATCGCGCGTGGTGATGGCACAGGAACGTCCTTTTCTAAACAAATGAACAATTTCATTGAGCCGGGGACCGTTGTCATCAATGCGACGATAGTTGATAATACGGACCCGCTCGTCCCCGTAGAAACATCTGTAACCTTGACTGATGACGGCAACGGTGGCCTGTCGAACCCTTCTCTGCTTGGTTCTGGATCTGTTGATTACACCACCGGATTTATTACCACCGTTTTTGCTTTTCCAGTTAAAAACTTTACATCAGTTTCTGCTCAATATCAGTACAGAACACTTTCTCTTCAAGCGAGTATCCAGCCGAATCCCGACGATGCACTATTCGGTCGTTCCAAGCCGGTTGCAGTGTATGACGAAGTCAATGATGAATTCTGGATCGGCTGGGTTGAGTCACGATCCAAGCTTAATTCGCTTGATACCGTTGAATTTGGCTGGGCGCATATTACGTGGCAATTTGGTGATGCTACTTTTGCCGGGTATTTGCGACTTAATGCTAATACCTTTGCAAACAAAACCATAGGCCGCCCTGATCGTGTCAATGGCGGTACCGTGGATGTGGCCGGTGCTGATATTGTCCGAAATGGGATTACTCTTGCTAATCGAGAAATTGCCGGTGCCGCAACCAACCTATTGGTTACCAGAGAGTATGAATTTTTTACAGATGTTACCTCCGTTGTATTGTCATCGGATTCTACCACTCCAGAAACTTTGTTTGTGTTGAACGGGAAGAGGTCCAAAGGTGATCTTACCGTTACCTGCGAAGATAAGAATACAAACGTTGCCTGTGATTATGGGGAACCGATAAAAACAACTTTTGTTACTACTGGTGACTCAGCTAATCATATTTATTCTCTTTTTGACAAATATATTAGCATTGCTGTTGTAAAATCCACTCTGCTTGACAACGATAATGCTGTTGCTGCCGGGGCGTCTTTTAATCCTGCAGCATTTTTTGATCCGATTACTAAGCGCTTTTTGGTGGCATGGGAAGATATGCGGGGCGGAACAAATACTAAAATATATGGCCAGTTGATTAATTCCGGTTCCGGGTTATACAATTCAAATATAAACTTGACAGGATCAACTGATACTGCTGTGGTGAACAGCAAGCAGTCGGCACCTGCGATAAGTTACGATGCTGTTAATCAGAGATTTTTTGTGGCGTGGCAGGATGGTCGTAACGGGTCCATATCAAATGAAAACCTCGATATCTTTGGACAATATGTGGATGCCGAAGGCTCATTGCGTGGAAACAATTATGCTATTAGCATGTCTCCGTCAAATCAGTACTCACCTTCAATTACATATTCTACCGGAACCAATCAGTTTCTGGCTGTATGGAAGGATGCTCGAAATACGTCGGTTACTGGGTCAGATATTTACGGCCAGAAGTTTACACTTGGTCAACCGCAATTGACATTGCAGAAAATGGACGGGTCACTATTAGCACCACCATTTCTTGATTTTGGCGCAGTTGCAACTGGTTCTGTTATTACACAACAATTTATTGTTAAAAATACCGGCGATGCTGCGTTAGTTGTTGATAAAATATCGAATCTACCCACTGATCCTTTTGTGGTCGCACCAACGAATAGTTTGACTCTGGCACCAGGAACAACTGGAACATATACTGTAACATATACCCCAAGATCTTCAGGTACTTTTAACAGCTCATTTATACTAAGTTCTGATGGCGGAACGCAAACAATCAACTTGAGCGCTACCGGAGTTGGCTTGAATACGTTAAACATCACAACTCCTGGTAGTGCCGCGTTGCCGGATGCTTTTCCCGGGGTAGATTATAAATATACTAATAATCAGCCTGTGACGGTGATAGCTGCTGGCGGAAATACTCCATTGTCTTGGTCCGCCACTGGTTTACCCTCTGGATTATCTTTAAACGCGAATACAGGAATAATTTCCGGTAATCCTCTGGCCACTACAGTCAGTAATACGCCTTATTCAGTCGTTATTACAGTTATAGATGGTTCATCACCTACTCCAGTAAAAGCAACACGAACTTATACTCTGAGGGTAAGCGCGTTTTCCATTGACTCTACCATCCAATTGAGCTCGTGGACTCAAGGTACGTTCGACGCTCAAGGTAATTTAATAAGAGGTACAAACTATGATCAGACTACCTCTCATGTTATCACAGCTTCCAATTTTACCGGTGCACTCCAATGGTCCATTTTGACAGTAGCCGGTTCGGGTTCATTACCTCCAGGTATTGGTTTCTTAGCGACTCCGCCAGGGACGAATGGAAACCCTGGGGTATTAAGCGGTATTGCAAGATCTAGTGGACAATTTACTTTTACGGTAGTTGCTACTGACAGCGCCAACCAGACCGCTTCGGCACAATTTACGATGGTGATTAACCCTAAACCGGTTATTTTGACCACTAGCCTTAAGGCTGGAGTAATCGGTTCACCATATACCGAAGCTCTGACAGTCGCTGGTGGTACTCTTCCGCTTGTATGGACGCTTGATGGTGGCCTCCCCCCCGGACTTTCATTCAATGCGGCAACTGGAGTAATCAGCGGCACAACATCCAGTACGACCAATATACCAACACCGTCATTTACGATAACGGTTACTGATGCTACTGGGATGTCTGATAGTAAAACACTGAGTATTGTTGTTAACCCTGCTCTTGGCATTGACACAGCTTCAATTACAAATGCTACGTTCAACGTCCCATATTCATTTACTCTCCAGACAAACAATGGCGGTATTGCACCTTATACCTGGGTTGTAAAAAATGGTGTCCTGCCAACCGGACTTACTCTTAACAAAGATACTGGCGTCATTAGTGGAACACCAACAGATCTGGGAGATTTTACTTTCGTCATTGAAGTGACAGACTTAAATGGAGCTGTTGTTTCCAAGACATTTACAATTACTTCTGCAAGCAGAACGACATCAACGAATCTAGATGTAAAAGTGACTGGCGTCACCGGAACAGTAACGTTTTCATCTGTGACGAATCTGAGTGGTGTTCCAACCGGTTTTACACCTGACAGTGCTGTTGATATGAAAATTGATGGTGTTACACCTTTAGGTGGGACGGCTACTTTGGCTGTTACATTTCCATCACTTCCTTCAACCCCTGTTTTCTACGTTGTATCAGGAGGCCAGTGGATTGCTCTGACGAACTACTCTGTTTCAGGAACTACTGTTACATACAGTGTTACGGACCGCGTATCTACTTCTGATACGGATGTTTTAGCTCTGCTCGATTCCAACACTGCTTCAGGGATTATTGAGGGAACGCTTGTTGTCGGTTCAGTTGGTGGAACTACCGGTAATGACTCCAACATAGCACCTCCTAGCAGTGGCGGCGGCGGCAGCGGTTGTTTCATTGCAACTGCAGCGTATGGTAGTTATCTTGATCCGCATGTAAAGATTCTACGTAACTTCCGTGACGAGGTGCTGCTGAAGAGTCGTTTGGGAACTGCTTTTGTGAACTTCTATTACAAACACAGTCCTCCGATTGCTGACTATATTGCCCAGCATGAGACTCTGCGCACTATATTCAGATTGCTGCTCACGCCGGTTATTCTGTTTGTCAAACTTGGCTGGATTACACCCGGAGCGTTAATTCTTGCACTTGGGATTCGCTTGTATCGTTCATATAGAATTAACACGTTGAATTCCAGACTACGTCTCGACACTGTTGAATAACGAGAGATAGGGTAGGGCGGATCTAGCTTGGTGCCTTTGTCAGAGATAAGTAGTAATTGACAGGTTAATCAACATTGGATGATCTAACTTCATAATTTCATCCAATTGCAGAATTTTTACTTATAAAAACTTGATGTGTTTAACAAAAGAGGGCGCAATAAATTGCGCCCTCTTTTTGCATGGCAGTCGGAAGTAAAATAATTTAGAAGCTGATTCCTACTTTCAAAGAGTAAATCGGACGTACGGCATATTCTGCTTCAGCAGTAATTCCCAAAAGTGGGATTGGAGAAATTACGACTCCTCCAAATACGCGAGGAACCGAGATAGTTTCTTTTGACAGATTAGGTGCCAGCGTTTTTAAATTCCCTTTTGCTTCGCTGTTAATCCACATCATGCCTGCTCCGGCATACGGCGTAAGAAATGGAAAGCCCTTACTGACCGAAGCGTCAACCCCGTAGGTTTGCAGTCCCAGATCGTTTACACCAGCCAGTTTTGTGTAGGTAGCCCGGACTCCTACTGCTGGTGTTGCAACGCCACCTTCCAGTATGGATTTACTTAGTTCAGCTCCATACAGCTTAACATTGCTGCCGGGCACATATGAATACATGGCACCAACATCAATGCCCAAAGGGAGCCCTTTGCGAGCACGTATCTTGGGAATAATCAGGTATGAAGGGGCATCATTGTTGAAAGCGGAACTCCATCGGCTACTATTTTTATCAATGCTTATGGCCGATGCCTCGGCGCCGATATCAAAACCGGTAATCCCAAGCGGAGCGGCCGGCGCCAGGTTTCTGTAGCCGAGTGCAGCTCCGACTTCCTTGCTCAAGCTCTTGAAGTCATCTTGACTAATTAATCTTGAAAAACTGATGTCCGATGCAAGTACCGGTGAAGCGGCGACGGTAAGTACAGCCGCGACCATTCCGCATAAAAACGTTTTTTTCATGGAAACCTCCCTGTGATTTAATTGCCAGAAGTGTATCAAAGCAGGAACTGAGGGTCAATCTTCTCCGTAGTCATATTGTTTACTGCATTTTGTTTGTCTGTGTACACCGCTATATATTATTGTCACAAAAAAACCTGTAGAAATGCAGCAATCTGCCGATTAAATAGAAAGAATATTATATATCGGGTATAAGGGCTGGTCGTGGCGAAGACAGTTGAAATGAAAATACCGGAAGATATTGAATTTCGCGTGATAGGCAACGCATTCGGTCTGATGATCGCTTCGGCTGGCCTGTTGGCTGGGGAAATGCTGCGTATGCGCAGTGTTGACTATTGGCTGGATGATATTGTTCCGCTGCTTCTGGTTATCTGGATGGGATTCAGATTGTTCAGAAACTTTCTGTCAACAATGACGGTATATCAGGACATAGTCCCCTCTGCCGCGGTTACCCGTGATCGACAGATCCGCGAGACTCTCAAGACTGAACAGGCCGCTGTTGCCCAGATTTCGTCCAAGACCGGCTATACCGCTGAACAGGTAGTAGAAGAAGTTGCCAAACGTATCGAGGCTCAGAAGGCCGATGCGCTCAAAAAGAATAAATTTTAACATTGACGGGAATTATGGCGGAGCCAAAAAAACTGACTTTAGAAAATCTCACTCAATTGATGGCGCGCCGTGGGTTATTGTCCCGTGACCAGCTTAAAGATGTGCTGGCGCGCGGAAAGTCCCAGGAGGCTCGCCTTTTTTCTCATTATCATACCGGTGCATCACGCAGAACCCATGCCGGTACCGAACTTGTTTCTCCTGCCGAAGTTCTCGCCTCTTTTAATCTCGAAATCCATGGTTCTCAGGGAAATCTGCTTACCGAGGACGCTATTACGGATGCGCTGGCTTGCGCCACCGGCTTGCCATATTTTAAAATTGACCCTCTCAAGCTTGATCTGCACGTCGTAACCGACCATATTCCGCGCCCGTTTGCCCTGAAACACCTGATCGTTGCCGTCGAGGAGTCGAATGGTGTCATAACGGTAGCTGTTGCTGACCCGTTCAACGAGGCGATTATCAATGAACTGGCATCGGCCAGGCGTCTGGAAATCAAGCGCGTACTCAGCTCGAAAAGCGACATTCTGAAAATACTACGTGAATTTTACGGATTCCGCGCATCGGTTGTTGCTGCGGAGGAAGAGGCTTCTACATCGATTGATCTGGGGAACCTGGAACAGTTCTTCAAACTCAAAGGGCATCAGGAAATCGAGGGAACCGACAAGCACGTTGTCTCTGCAGTCGATTTTCTTCTTAATTACGCCTTCGATCAACATGCCAGCGATATTCATATCGAACCGAAACGTGAGACCTCACTGATTCGCTTTCGTATCGACGGAGTCATGCACAATATCCATGTAATTCCCAAACCGCTCCATGCTCCTATCATTTCGCGCATCAAGATGCTCTCCCGCATGGATCTGGCCGAAAAACGGCGCCCTCAGGATGGCCGAATCAAGACAAACTTCAACAACAAAGACATTGAGTTGCGTGTTTCAACCGTACCGGTCGCCTTTGGCGAAAAGGTGGTTATAAGGGTTTTTGACCCCGACATTCTCCTTCAGGACCTTGACAGTATGGGGTTTTATCCGCGTGAAATGAGGTTATATAACTCATTTCTGCGGCGTCCGAACGGTATCATACTGGTAACCGGTCCGACCGGCAGCGGCAAGACGACTACGCTCTACTCCTCACTCAGATCACTTTCCTCGCCGGAAGTTAACATAGTTACGGTTGAAGACCCGATTGAGATGGTTATGGAGGAATTTAACCAGATAGGTGTGCAACAGGGCATTGGCGTGAGTTTCGATACCATTTTGAGAAATATTCTCAGACAGGATCCCGACATCATCATGATCGGTGAAATTCGCGACCGAGAAACAGCTGAAAACGCCGTTCAGGCCGCTTTGACCGGGCATCTGGTGCTTTCTACGCTGCATACCAATGATTCAGCATCAACCATTATTCGTCTGCTTGATCTCGGTGTGCCACCGTTCCTTATCTCGGCTACAGTGCTCGGAATCGTTGCACAACGTCTCGTTCGTAAAATCTGCCCCCACTGCAAAAAAGTACGCACACTTTCTCAGGACGAACGTGACTACCTGCAATTACCGGAAAAATCATATGCGGTGTGGGAAGGGGAGGGGTGCAAGGAGTGCCGTGGCACGGGGTACAAGGGGCGAAGTGGTTTGTTTGAAGTCATGGATATGAATGACAGGATGAAAGCGCTTGTGTCAGGTTCTGTTGAACTTGCCAGGGTTGTTGAGGCCGCCCGTCAGGAAGGGCTTGTCTCTTTGCGTGAAATTGCAATCAGTAAAATGCTTGAAGGGGTGACAACGTACGAGGAAGTCATTTCCATGACGGGATGACTCCAATTTGAATCTGACCACCAGAAAGCCGCCTGTAACCGCGCTCCATGTCACAAAAGAGTTGAAAATTATCAGTCGTTGATATCTAATGCCTCTTAGCCACCTCTAAGGGGCATTGATTTTGGCGCCATCCTCCTTGCAGCGCTCACTACGAATACAATAACTCATGAGGAAATCCGTGAAAAATATTCTTTGTTCCATGCGACTGATAATCTTCCTGCTGGCGCTGCTGCCGGTCGGTAGCAGTGCCGCCGAACTCACCGCTGAAGACCTTTTGAAAATACATGAGAGCAATAGTTCTTCACCTTTTGCTTCTCCGACGCCTGGCCAACCGCCACTGCAGCCCAAAACCGAGTCATCGAAACTCCTCAATCCGGAAAAAATCAGGCTCGGTACAGATGAGGCGCCGGCATCGCTCAAAACTGCAAAGGTAAGGACGGTCACGGATAAAGCGCGGCGCAGTGATGTCAGCGAGCCTGAGTTTAATGAAGAGCCTTCCAGGGGAAAACCGGTTCCATCGCAGATTGAGAAGCTGGTCAGCGCCGATGAGATTGTCGCAGCTACCGAGATTTTAGACGAGAAGCCGACCCGGACCCTGACCCAGTTCGGCTATAATTATTTTCAGAACCTCTCCCTGCTGCCGCAGATTGATGTCCAGGTCAACTCCGACTATCTGGTCGGACCGGGAGACTCCATCGTCGTCACGGTCTGGGGGAGTATCGAAGGGAACTACGAACTGGTCGTCAACAACAGCGGTGAAGTGGTTCTGCCAAAGGTCGGCCCGATCGGGGTCGCCGGTTTGCCTTTCGGTAAACTATCCAGCGTATTCCGGGTGCATCTGGCCAAGGTCTTCCGAGATTTCGAGCTGGCGGTCAACATGGGCAAGCTGCGCACCAACAAAATATCGGTTATCGGGGAAGTGTCCTCCCCCGGCGACTACACGGTCAGTTCTCTGGCCACGGTACTGAACGCCCTGTCAGCAGCCGGAGGCCCGACCAAAAACGGCAGCCTCAGAAACATCACGATCCGCCGCACCGGCAAGCCCGAGGAAACCATCGATCTGTACGACTTCTTTCTGACCGGGGATAAACGCAAGGATGTTCGGCTTTCATCCGGCGACACAATCTTCGTGCCGGTAATCGGGCGCATAGCGGCAGTAGCGGGAAAGGTAAAACGCCCCGCCATCTACGAGCTGAAAAACGAGACCACGCTCAAGGAGCTGATTGCTCTTGCCGAGGGGATCACTACTACCGGTTATCTCCAGCGGGTCCAGATTTCACGGGTAATCGCCAACGAAAAAAAGCAGGTCATGGACCTGAATCTGGACCCGGGCCTGACCGGTAAATCGTTTGACGAACTTGCCGGCAGCATACCTGTTCAGGACATGGACATCGTCAAAGTATTCCCGATCAACAGCCTGCTGCGCAATCATTTCAAACTGGAAGGGCATCTGGAGCGTCCCGGCTTCTACGCGATTAAGCCGGGACTCAAGATCAGCTCCGTACTGAACCGCCAGCTCCTGCTCCCCGAATATGCCCCGACCATCGAGGTTACCCGGCTGTATCCCCCCACCCTGGAACCGCGCAAGATCCTGCTTGACCTTGAAAAAGCCCTGTCAGGAGTACCGGATCAGGATATTGAAATTAAAGAGTTCGACACGATAAAACTGTTCAGCAAATGGAAACTCCAGGAAAAGATGCGTGTCCGGGTCAGCGGCGAGGTGCAGGCTCCCGGAGAATACCCGCTGCTGGGAGGCATGACTGTTCGCGACCTGCTGCTTCAGGCCGGCAATCCTAACGCATCGGCCTTTCTGAAGTCGGCTGAAATCAGCCGCTTTCGTGTGCAAGACGACAAGGCGCGACTGGAACCGATCATAATAAACCTCGAAGAAGCGTTGAAAGGGAACCCCGAACACAACCTGGCTCTTGAGCCTTTTGATGAACTGACGGTACGACGTATTCCCAACTGGACCGAAGCCAAGGATCGGTATGTCACGCTATCCGGGGAATTCGTTTTTCCCGGTGTCTATCCGATCTACAAAGGTGAGCGTCTCAGCGCCGTCATCGCCAGGGCCGGTGGTTTTACCGATAAAGCGTACCCCAGAGGAGCTAAATTTACCCGCGAGATCGTTCGCAAACTCCAGCAACAGCGCATGGACGAAGCCCTGGACCGTGCCGAGGAAAACATCGTAAGTAAACAGACCGCCAGCCTCTCCGTAGCGGCGTCCAAAGAAGAGCTGGAGGCTACCAAGGCATCACTGGATGGGCTTGATCGGACAATCAAAATGCTCAGGGCGAAAAAGGCCGAAGGGCGAATGATAATAACCCTCACCACTCCTGAGAAACTCGCGGGGAGCCCCTCCGATATCGAGCTTGCCGGTGGCGATCAGCTCTACGTTCCCTCCGACCCGACCAGCGTCAATGTCCTCGGCTATGTGTACAACCCAACCACATCGCTTTATGAGCCGGGACGTGATGTGCGCTATTACCTGGATAAAGTTGGCGGTGCAACCAGCAATGGTGAAGAAGACGAAATGTATCTGGTGAAAGTGGATGGAACGGTGCTCAGTAAAAAAACGTCCAGTTCCTTCCTGTTTTATAATGGCTTTCTTTCCAGCCCGGTTGACTCGGGCGATACCCTTGTCGTACCCCAGAAGATCGAAAAAATCGCCTGGCTGCGAGACATCAAGGATGTAACCACCATCCTGGCAAATTTGGCCATTACCGCCGGCACGGTGTTGTTGGGCCTCAGGTAGTGAATTCGGAGTTCAAAGTTCAAAGTTCGGAGTTCGGAGTTCGGAGGAAAAATGAGGTTGAATTGTTTTTAAAATTGAGCGGTTTGAGGACATAGAATCCTGGAAAGAAGCACGGCATCTGGTAAAAGATATATACGCCGTTTTTTGTGGCTGCAAGGACCTAGGTTTCAGGGATCAGATTCAAAGAGCCGCTGTTTCTGTCATGACGAATATAGCAGAGGGATTTGATCGCGGCGGTAATAAAGAATTCATACACTTTCTGACCATTGCTCGTGGTTCACTTTCAGAAGTTAAAAGCCTCAGTTATGCCGCGCTTGATATTGGCTACCTGCAAGACAACAAGGTAACTTTGATTCAAGAGAGAATCATTAAACTTAGCAATCTCATAAACGGTTTTATCCGATACCTGAACAAAACAGATCGAAAAAAATAGAAATCAGTTCAATGTTAGAAACAGTTCAATGTTCAAGGTTCGAACCTACGAACCTTGAACCTCGAACCTTGAACCTCGAACCTCTAACCTCGAACCTCGAACCTTGAACCTTGAACCTTGAACCCTTACCCTGAGCCTCGAACGGAGTTTCATTGATGCAACAAACCAAAGAAAACCCGGAACCCAGAACCTCGAACCCCGATTTTATAGATTACCTCGAAATCATTATCAAGCGCTGGAAGCTCATCGTTGCCATCACTCTGGGAGCAACCCTGGTCACAGCCGTCATCTCCTTGTTCATCCCTAACATCTACTCCGCCAATGCAAAGATACTCCCCCCCCAGCAACAATCAGGACTGTTATCTACGGTCATGATGCAGGGCGCACTCGGTGCGGTCCTTGGCGGCAGCGATATTCTCGGAGATGCAAAAGCGACCAAACTTTATTCCGAACTGCTCAAGGTTGAAGCGTTGCGTGACCCGATCATCGAGCGCTTCAAGCTGCATGGGGTCTACAATAAAAAATTCCGACAGGATATCTACAAAGAGTTGAATAAAAATGTCATTATAACAGCAGGTAAAGAGGGTATCATCACCATAAGCGTTGATGACAAGGATCCCAAACGTGCGGCCGATATGGCTAATGCCTTTGTTGATGAACTGAAAAAGGTTTCCAGCTCCATGGCCATGACCGGTGCGGGTAATACCAAGGCTTTTCTCGAAGTGCGGATTACCAAGGCCAGGGATGAACTGACCCTTTCTGAAAACAATCTGAAGGCCTTTCAGCAGAAGTATAAAACTCTGGATGCCACTCAACAGGGGTCAGTGTCTGCAGGAGCAATGGCTAGCCTGACGGCGCAACTTACCTCCCAAGAGATGCAACTGGACATAATTCGTCGCACTTTTGCCGAGTCAAGCCAGGAGGTCAAAACACTCAGACAGTCAATCGGAGTGTTGAAAGAAAAGATTGCCAAACTTGGGAGTGGTGGTACCGGTAATTTGGCCGGATTTGAAAATATTCCGGAACGTGGCCAGGAGTATCTTCACCTGATGCGAAAGTTTAAAACCGCTGAATCGGTTTATGAAATGCTAACCAAGCAGTATGAAATGGCTCGGCTCAATGCGGAGAATGATGTCTCCACCATCCAGGTGATTCAGAAGGCATTGGTGCCGGAGCGGAAGAGCAAACCGGCACGCTTGAAAACTGTTGTCCTGGTTGCCTTTGCTGCTTTCTTATCCTCTGTAATCCTGGTGATTGCTCAGGAAGGATTTACCAAGATGTCTGAACACAAATTGAAGCGCTGGAAGTCACTTGGCGCTGGACAGTAATTTTTGCGAATCGAAAAAAATGTTGAGTGTATACCAAAGGAGACTTGGAGCTGGTTTCTAACAACCGCAATTACATAAGTCTCTTCTTCTCATACGGACTATCATTACTGGTAGTAGGGCTCTCTTACATTTACTACTCAAAAAAATTAAGTGTCGCAGAGTTCGGGCTCTATTCCATTGCTTTGACCATTGGGGCTATTGGAATATTCCTGTTAGATGGCGGCCTGAAAATTGCCATCATAAAAGGCGATGAACAACTCTCTCCTCGTAAGCAGGGTGTCCTTCTCAGTTGGCTCTTTGCTATTTCTGTAGTGCTTTCACTATTGTTTTTATTAATCAGATATCCACTTGAGTATTTTATACCGTCAACAAGCGATGATTACCTTTTTTTGTCACTATTTGCCATTGTATATCTTTTGAGCTACCCTTTTATCGTCATACCAACTGCATTTCTCGAACGAAAGCTCAATTATCAGCGTTTGGCATGGGTGGAAGCAACCAGCATAGCATTGGAACGAGGACTCCCGGTAATCCTGCTCATGCGGAGTAGTATGGGCATCTATTCGTTTGTCATAGCTTTAGTATTAGGGCGATCATTTAGAGCGCTTGCTGTATGCAGTGCCCATCCGGTACGTCCGTGTCTGCCAAAGCGCATGGAGCTGAAAGATGTTGCCCCACTTATGGTTGAGGGAGGGTGGGTTCAGCTCGCCACAGGTTTTTCTCTGATACGGGATAATCTCCATGTATTATTAATCGGTCCGTTATATGGAAAAATCTGGGTAGGCTACTACTCTTGGGGTTTACAGCTTTGCATGCTGCTTTCGCAAGCTTTTGCCCAGGTTTCGGCGCGTATATCGCTGCCACGCATGGCCCAAACCAACGAGCCGTCCCATCGTTGGGAGATATGTATTACTCAGGTTCGTTTATTGGTTATTCTGACGTTCCCTTTGCTTCCTGCGGCTATGATAGTCCTGCCTGGTATAAACAATTGGCTGTTTGCAGGTAAATGGGAACCGGTATTTGCCCTGCTACCGTTTCTCTTTGCCAGAATGGTTGCAGGGATGGCGATGACTCCCGTTGGAGTCCTCGTTCCGGTTCAAAGCGGTGGCTATGTATTTGCACGAGCAACCATTCTCTGGACCTTGATGGAAATAGTAGCAGCACTATTAGCAATCGTCTGTTTTGGCACAAGAGGGCTTGCAATAAGTTACTCTCTGATGGCGTATTTTGGCCTGGTAATCTACATTAAGGCAATAGGCATACTTCCTGCTTCGAGAACCAAGGAATTATTTCGGATTATCTTTTTCCGTCCGGCACTCTTAGTGTCATTTGGAGCGTTTGGGTTGTTGTTTGCCTATGGCAAAAGTGCTGGAATCTTTTATGGCCTTTTGCCTTCTTGGATAGTGGTGGTTGTGTTGGCAATAATAATTGTGTCATACGCATCAGAAAAAGAAATATGGCGTTACATTCTACGAACGGAGAACAGTTAACCACACTGAGTAATTACAAGGGATTGATCAATGGCTAAAGATGAAACAAATGAGTTCATCAATAAACTTACGCTAAACAATGACATCGTTAGCATTACTGGAGCATTGTCGAGAAATAAAGAAACTGCTCGGTTATGTTCAGGCGGTGTACGCATTCTTGATCTTGGTTGCGGCACTGGAGAATTGATTAATCAATTAGCTGGTAAATACGAGGAGGTATATGGAGTCGATTCATCTGACTCAGCATTGAATGAGGCTGTTCGAAAAGGATATCGAATAGCAAAGATAGATTTGGATAACGAAACACTGCCATTTGCAGATAATTGGTTTGATACAGTTGTTACTCTTGATGTTATTGAACATGTGTATGATCCTTTGTCCTTTATCAAAGAACTGTCTCGGGTATTACGTCCAGACGGAGAACTAATTATTTCAACGCCAAATATACGATTTTGGAAACATATATTTAACCTAATGATATTGGGGAGATTTCCTAAAACTACATCTGTGACGGAAGTATATGATGGTGGGCATATCCATTTTTTTACTTTCTCAGATATTTCACATTTACTTGGTGGCAATTATACCGTCGTTCATAAATCAGGAATTTGTGTTGCACCTAGCTGGAAACGACGGTTATCTCTTGCGATCACAAGCATATTGGGTCCCAAATTTCAACTGGAATTCATGCAACATTCAATTCTTGTAAAAGCTATAAAAAAGAATGAAAAAAATGAAAAGGTTTAATATGTCATGCCCGCTGTGCAAGTTCGGTGATGATTATATTTTGAATATAGAAACAATTTCCGTAAGCTCACTGGCTCGCGTCCTTAAACGCCAGTTCGGAATAGTGTTGCAAATGCTTGACATTGAATTAATCGATCTTCTTGAATGTACCGAGTGTGGATTGCGCTTTTATAATCCAGTGATAGCAGCTGATGAAGGCTATTACAACATACTTCAAAAACACGATTGGTACTATCTGGCTGACAAAGCCGAGTATACAGTGGCGATCCCATTTATTCCATCAGGATCAAGAGTCTTGGAGATAGGAGCTGGCAAAGGTGAATTCGCACGAAGAATTGAAAACTGCGAGTACACCGGTCTTGAGTTTAGCCACAAGGCTATCGAAATGGCACACCAGCACGGAACTACTTTGTTACCTGAACTTGTCGAAGATCATGCTCGAATACACCCTCAAACTTATGATGTAGTGTGTTCTTTCCAAGTGTTAGAGCATGTGCAGAATATACGTTCTTTTTTGGATGCGGCTGTTGCCTGTCTGAAGCCGGGGGGGCTTTTGGTCCTATCTGTTCCGAATGATGAAAGTTTTATGGGGGCCGGTATTAATAATGTACTTAATTTGCCTCCACATCATCTGAGCAGATGGACCGGTCGGTCACTTGAAAACGCCGGAGAGCTTTTGGGTCTTGATATTGTTGCGCTTCACCGTGAGCAGCTATCTGATGATCATTGCAGGCCATACGGCCAACTGGTTACGGCTCATGCTATTTTGCGTTTTATGAAAAAGACACCACAATCTTTGATGCCGGCATTCGAAAGCTTTTTACCGCGACTCGCAATAAAAGTGTTCGGAAGATTGATAGCATCAGGAATCGGCAATCAGTGTATGCGTCCGTTAGGGCATTCGATTACTGCTGTTTTTCAGAAACCTGCTGGGGACAGGGGAAGATGAAGATCCTCTTTGTCAGCAACCTGTATCCGCCTGAGATAATTGGAGGTGCCGAGACCTATCTGGAGCGTTTAACAACTGTCTTGGTTGAACAAGGACATCAGGTGGCGGTGTTCACGACAGGCCGCCGGAGTGCGAGCGAACAGCGCACCGGAGTATCTGTCTGCCGCAGTCGCGCCGCGAATATCTTCCCTCTGGCTGATTTCCCACTTCGCCCTTCCTGGCAGAAACTTATCTGGCGCACCGGCTCCTATCTGCTGCCCCGCAACCTACTGGCTGCTCTTGACGGGATGATTTCCAGTTTTCAGCCGGAGATCATCTGCACGGAGAATGTGCAGGGATTTCCATTGGCGCTTTTTGACCGGCTACGACGTACAAATGTTCCTCTTGTTCATACTATTCATGACTATTTTTTTCTCTGTCCTCGCCTTTCACTTATGCACCGAGATGGTGAACTTTGTTGCTTGCCGGGTTTGGAAGCAATCAAAGGACGTGCAGCAAAAAGTGTCTGTCTGTACTACCGTTCCCTAATGTTACGACGGACTAAAGGCCTCTACAAGGCGGTGATAGCGCCATCACGCTTCATACTTGATGCCCACTACTCTGCGGGGCTCTTTACCGATATCAGCAATGAGGTCATACCACTGGGGAGTACTTTTCCTATACGCCCGGCCCCAGAGAAAAGGCAGCCCGGGCCACTTCGTCTCCTCTCAGCAGGTGCCTTGTCTAACCACAAGGGTGGTAAGCAACTGCTCGATTTACCACGCGTCCTGGGTGGCCCCGATTTTCATTTCGACATTGCAGGGGGTGGTGAACTCGAAGGAGCTTGGCGCGAGTTGGCCACGCGCGATCCGCGAGTCCGTTTCCACGGATTCGTCACCGGAGCCGAGAAGGAACGACTGTTCTCAGAGGCTGACTTGTTCTTACTACCTTCGATCTGGTACGACAATTCACCTGTGGTAATCTATGAGAGCTTTTCGTACGGTCTGCCAGTCATCGCAAGCGACATCGGCGGGATACCGGAACTTGTTAGGGATGGGTATAACGGGATGCTTGTTCCTCCGGGTGATGGTGATAGCTTGGCAGCAGCGGTACGGAGCTTCGGAGAAGATCTGCATAAACTTGCAGCAATGCGAGGTAATGCCTACGAATCGTCATTGAACTATTCGTTTGATAAGCATGTTTCTGAATTTATGCGACTTATATCTTCTATTACTGGTGCAGTGTGAACACGACACGATTCAACAGTATACTTCTGAGTACAGGTATATTTTTACTATTTGTTGTTTCCTATAATGTACTCGCTTGGAAATCGATAGAAAGTGCCGAAACACTACTCTACGCAGTGTTTTTTGGATCGCTGTTCTTCCACTCCTTTAACAGAGACCCTTATAATTGCCTGTATTTTTTTATTTTATGGTTACCTTTCCAAACATTTGTACTCTCGATGATGTCCGCAACGGATATATTTAGCAACAGCCTGATTACATTTCTAGCCGCACTTAAAGAGCTCGCTCTTGCGGTACTTCTTACCACGATGCTTAATAAACGGATGATCCAGTGGGAACGTCTTTCAAAGGGTGATAAACTCTTTCTGCTGAATATTGCAATTATTTTGTTGTACTTTGTTATTCCAGATTCTGTTTTCGGAGTGTCAGGCGGTCTTAAAGTCAGGATATTTGGTCTGCGTGCATCATTGGTCACATTATTATTATTTCTCGTAGGAAGATACGTCCCTTATGATGTTGCAGGTGTCACAAAGGCTATTAAATTGCTCTGCGGCGTTTGTGTGTTGGTAATATTGTTTGGCATAGTTGAATTATTATTCATTCAGCGACAAACTCTAATCTCAGGGCTTATCTCCTACAACCGTTTGAAGGGTGGAGACCTTGAAAATCTGGGGACTGTGGACTTCAGTTATATCGTCGAATTCGGTGGCATTTTGGTAAAGCGAATGATGTCTTTTTTTCTTTCTCCACTCGGGTTGGCCTATTTTATGATTTTCCCATTTGCTTTTGTTCTGTCGGCCTTTCATCAGCAAGATGTATGGGAGAGAAAAGTACTCCCAAACCCGCTGTTTCTTCTGACTCTTATCGGTATTGCCATTCTGCTTTCGAATACTAGAGCAGTCATCGCTGCATGCCTCTTAATAGTTGTAATTGTTTATTCGGGACGACGTTCTTACAAAGGGTTTGTTGTTCTCGGTTTGTTTGCATTAGTAATAGCAGTAAGCCCATTGAAGTCGATTATTACTGCGACAACAAGTCTTGAGGATCCCTCAGCCAGTGCCCATGCGTTTGCATATGTGATGGGTGTCGAAAGAGTCCTTAGCCATCCGCTTGGTATAGGTCTTGGGCAGGCAGGCCCAACATCTTTCACGATTAAGGGCGCTGGAGGTTTGTACGGTCAAGATGATGCCAGTGTTGGAGAGAGTCTTTATTTGACCATTGCTATGGAAAGAGGTTTACCAGGTCTTGGAGTTTTTATTATTTTTGTTAGCTATATTGCCTGGACGGGAAAAAAACTTTCAGAAATGAACGTTGACGAACTTAGCACCATACTCGGCATGGCAATTTTCCTCTCCACAGCTGGCTTCATGATTGCGTCGATTCCAACAGAGGTTTGGCTCGGTTTTCAATCCGCCGGCATTTATTGGTGGTTTGCTGGCTTAGCCGTGCAAAGAGTCTCTCATTACAAACTGGAGAGTGTCAGGTGAGAATTGGCTCAATATATACACTATATGGTCGTAGAGCTGGCGCTGAATTGCTTACAGAACAAACGCTACTAGGAGTCTCTAGTCGTTTTAGGGATATTACTTTTGTAGTTTATTGTAACAAAGAGGCATGTGATTCACTTCCAAACTCATCTCGCATAGAGAAGCGTTACGTTGAAGCGCTAAATAACCAATATAGCAAGATGCTTTGGATTGAGTTTGTTTCAAAACGAGAATTAATTAGAGACAGAGTTGATATGTTCTGGATAAATAGCGGATGTAATGCTTTTCCTGGGCCATGGAATGTACCTACACTGGTCTCTTTTATGGATTTTGGTGAATATCATGTTCCGCATAAGTATGACTTCAAACGATTGATATCCCGTAAGTTGATTTGTATCCCTAGATCCCTAAAGCGCGGAACTGTCTTTACAACCATTTCCAATAGTACAGCGAATGATTTATTCAACTTATTTAACAAGAAATCTACTGTTATTTATCCGGGTGCTTCACCGCGTCCTTTAAGTACAGGTTCATCTGATTACAAAGAAGTAATTAGGTCCGAAACGGGACATAGATACGATGATTTCATTTTAGTACCCGGCAGAACAGATTTTATTGGTAAAGGTCTCGATGTCCTCTTGAATGCGTATAGCCGCATTCTACGTTTTAATGTAAACGTTCCACCATTGGTTTTGGTTGGTCCCGCCGGCGAACAGCACGAGTTACTTTTGCGGGAAATTTCTTCGCTCGACCTCAAGGACAGGGTTGTTTGGCTAGGGAGGGTAAGTGATTCATGCCTCAATTCACTTTATAAGTTGAGTAAATTCGTTGTCTTCCCATCTCGTTTTGAGGGTTTTGGGTTTCCTTTATTGGAAGCAATGCAATTTGGCAAACCAATTATTTCTTCAGACGCTGGGTCTTTACCTGAAATTGCGAGTGATGCCGCTTTGATTTTTCCTTCTGGCGACAGCTCTGCACTTGCAACTGCAATGGTGCAATTGATATCCGATCCTGACTTGGGAAGTAAACTAATTTCCTTAGGTTTGAAACGAGTCAATGATTTTAGCTGGGAACAAACATATTCGAAAATATACAATTTATTTTTACATATGAATAATAGTAATAACCATTTTGACTCACGCTTCCAATGAAGAGAGGTTAAATATTTTGAAAGTTCTTATGCTTAACGCCCCACCAATGAAAACCATGGGTGTAGTTGGTTTTATGTATCCACCCTTGGGAATACTCTATCTCGCTTCATATGCAAGAGAGAATCTGGCTGGGCTTGAAATAAAAGCAATCGACGGGTACCAAGAAGCATTCGACAAACTACCTGACATGATAACTGATTTTAAGCCTGATGTGGTTGGTGTGTCATTTACAACTCAAGCCGCAACAGGCGCATACGAAATTATCAGACGAGTCAAGCATGCCTTGCCAGGGACTCTGATAGTTTCCGGAGGCCCTCACGCAACTCTTCTGCCGTCAGAAGTACTTGATAAATCACTGACGGATATCGTTGTCATTGGGGAAGGAGAGGAAACTTTCCTGGATATACTTAACGCTTTTAAAGAAAAAAGAGCGATTGAAAATATTGCAGGAACTGTATTAAAACCTAACGGAACCATCCGCTTCAATCCCGTTCGCCCTCTCATAAAAGATCTGGACACAATCCCCTTTCCCGCAAGAGACCTGTTGGATATGCGTAGATATCCTGGTTACCATTATAAAAAACGTAAGATTGATACATCTCTCATTTCGGGACGTGGTTGCCCATTTGACTGCGTTTTCTGCTCTAATCCGGTCTGGAAGAATCAGAAACCTTGGTATCGTCTTCGTTCGCCTCAAAATATTGCGGATGAAATAGAACACCTCATGAAAGATTTTGGAATATATGAGTTTTATGATGAAACCGACGAATTTAATGGTAATCTCAATTGGGCAAAAGCGGTCTGCGATGAGTTGATTAAAAGAAATCTTGATATTAGTTGGAAAGCTCAAATGCGCGCGGACAATGTGGATGATGAGTTGGCTCACAAAATGGTTCAGGCTGGTTGCTGGCTTGGTTTTTTTGGCGTTGAAAGCGGAAATGACCGTACGTTGGAGGGTATCGGAAAGAAACTCTCCGTTGCAGATATAAAGCGTTCATTGCGCACGCTCAAGCAAGCAAAGATGAAAACATTTGCACTT
This sequence comes from Pelobacteraceae bacterium, assembly GCA_041675485.1. Classification (GTDB taxonomy): domain Bacteria; phylum Desulfobacterota; class Desulfuromonadia; order Geobacterales; family Pseudopelobacteraceae; genus JACRCG01. Next base: position 40,211 of record JBAYTT010000013.1, read on the forward strand.
CTTATGGCATTTAACGTTTGGGAAGAAGACAATCAGTTATGCTTTGAAACAAAGCAGGATACTATGAATACTCTCAACTTTGCAAAAGAGATGGTTCGCGAGAATATAGTGGATCTTATCAGTTGGTCTTTAACAACGCCTTTTCCTGGAAGTAAGTTATATGATATTGCATTGAAGTATGAACTGATTCCGGAAGATCGGATTGGAAGATGGGAGTTATGGGATCCGTCCTCAAATTTTGTAATGGATCTTCCTGGAATTACATATCAGGACTGGGTGGATATTCAAACTAAAGGGAAAAAATTACAGGCAAGACTCCTCATAAAAAGCGGTACGTTTAATATTAATTCAATCGGACTGTATGCTAAAAAGGGACTATCTCTAATTAAAAATATAATAGGGCTGTCAAACAAAAACGCTTAACTATATCAAAATACTTCAAACTGAACAGGTGGTCTAACTAGTGTCTCGTGCGGTTAGTTATATCTAAATATAACTAGGTGTGATATAGTGCTTTTTATGGCACGCACACCCGAACAATTTGAATTAACAGCAGCAGACCG
>JBAYTT010000014.1:0-40495 GCA_041675485.1 Pelobacteraceae bacterium
AGGCGAGCGACACCAGGCGCCGCATCAAGGGAGAGCTGCCGACCTGGAAGCCGACCGCGCCGGCAACTTCGGCCCATTCTTCCCGGGCCTGATCTCCATGCCGCAGCGGATCTCCCTGGGTGGCGGCCCTGGCGATCAGCTCCTCGATTTCGCCGATGTCGTCAAACGGCTTCTCCAGGTATTCGTACGCTCCCTGCTGCATGGCGGTCACCGCCGTTTTGACGGTGCTGTAACCGGTCATGATGATGACCTCGCAGGCGGGCTGACGGCTCTTGATTGCCTGCAGCAGAGTCAGGCCGTCGGTGTCGGGGAGCTTCAGATCGACCATGGCGACGTTGAAGCGGGCACCGGCCAGGGCGCACATCGCGTCCGGCTCATTGGTGGCGGTGGTCACCTCATACCCCTTTTTCGTCAACAACCGCCGGAAAAAGTTGCAGACATCCGCTTCGTCATCGATGATCAATATATGGATAGGTGACATTATTTCCTGCTTTCCCGCAGCATCACTGCTGGTCAATCGGCAGCAGCAGGGAGAAACAGCTCCCCTGACCCTGCGTGCTGGCGACTTCGATGGTGCCGTTGTGGGACTCGGCAATCCCGAGGCTGACCGAGAGGCCGAGGCCGGTTCCCTTGGTGGCATCCTTGCTGGTGTAGAACGGAGTAAAAATCTTGGCCAGATTATCCGGGGGGATGCCGATGCCATTGTCGGTGACGCTCAATACCGCCCAGCGCCGCCCGTTCTTCACCCGCAGTTCCGTAGCCACTTCGATGGTTTTCTCGGCGCGCTCCACTTCCGCCAGCGCATCGCGGGCATTGATCAGGAAGTTGGTCAGTACCTGCTGGATCTGGGGACCGTTGGCAATCAAGCGGGGGAGATCCTCGGCCAGCCGCTCGGTGATCGTGATCCGGCTCCGGTTGATCTGATACTTGATCATATCGAGTACCTGCCGGGCTTCGCTGTTCAGCTCTATTTCCGTTGCCGGCAGCTGATCCTGCCGGGAAAAGGTCAGCAGGTTCTGGATGATCCGTTTGCAGCGGAGTCCCGAATTGACGATGTCGCCCAGTTCATCGGCCCGCTCCGGTTGCCCGTCCTCCTGCAACTCCCTGGCGATCAGCTGCGCCGTGCCGATGATCACGGTCATCGGGCTGTTCAGCTCGTGGGCCACCCCGGCGGCCATCTCTCCCAAGGCCGCCAGTTTGGCCGACTGCACCAGGCGCCCCTCCATTTTGATCTTCTCGGTCACATCCTTGAGGATGATGGTCACGGCAGCCAGCTGCTTTTCATCAGACAGTACCGGATAGTAGGAAAGGTCGAGCACCAGCCCGGTCTCGGTCTGCCAGCGCTGATACACCGGCTGGCCGGTTCGCCGGACTTCCTGGATCGGGCACTTCGGGCAGGGTTCCGTCCGGCCGTGCAGCTTGGCAAAACATTTCCTGCTGAGCGCCTGGTTCCAGAAACTGCTCATCGCCGGCGGCAGACGGTCGTTGTGCTGCAGCACGTTGTAGTCGGTGTCGATCAGGAATATCGGGTCGGTCACCGCCTTGAAGGTGGCCTCCCACTCCTTTTGGGCTCGCGAGACCTGTTTGTAGAGGCGGGCATTCTGGATGCTGATGGCCAACTGGTCGGCCAGGTGCTGCACAAAGCTTACATCCGCCTCGTCGTAGGAATTGACGCCGGTACTGCCGACGATCAGGGCGCCGATCACCTCGTCCCGTTTGAACATCGGCGCCACGGCCACTGTCCGGAGAGGTCCGGGAAAGGGCGGGTTGATCCGGACATGATCGAACTTCTCCGGGGGCAGATTGAAGATTTCGGCCTTTTTCTGCTGGATGACCTTGAGCGAGGGGGAGTGTGCGGGGAAGTTTTCGATCCGGCAGAAATCCCGTGGCGCCACCGCCTTGAGGACCAGGCCGCTGTTCGTCGCCGCCACCAGGCCGAGAAAGTCGCAGGCAAGGGTCTGGGGCAGATTGGCGTACCCCCGGTCGATGATGTCGGCGATCGACATGTCGATATTGATGTCCCGCGCCAGCTGATGCAGTATCTCCAGGCGGTTGTTCTGTTTCAGCACCTCCTGGCTGCGCTTTTTCAGTTCCACGTAGTAGTTGAGCTTCGACGAATCGACGCCGGTCAGCTGTTCCAGCAGCTTTTCCCTGTCGTCAGCGAACGTTTTCATGCCATAGGCGTCACTCACAAACATCTCCTGAAAATATCCGCAATATCCTCCCGGCTTGCCTGACGCGGATTGGTCACCAGGCAGGCGTCTTTCATGGCATTTTCACTCAAGAGCGGAATGAACTCCTCGCTCAGGCCGATATCCCTGAGCCCCTTGGCCAGGCCGATGTCCGAGATCAATTTCCGTACCGCAATCACCGCCTGCTCCCCCGCTTCCATGGGGGACAGACCGGCTACGTTCTCCCCCATGGCTTCGGCAATATCCCGGAACCGTTCGGGGCTGGCGCTCAGATTGAACTCCATGACAAAGGGAAGAATAGAAGCGTTGGTCTCGCCGTGATGCTGGTCGATCAGGCCATCGACCTGATGGGTCATGGCGTGGGTGGCGCCGAGAATGGCGTTGGAAAATGCCAGCCCCGCGGTCAGGCTCGCCATGGCCATGTTGGTGTTCGCTTCCATGTCCTGCCGGACGGCAACGGCCCGTCGCAGATAGCGGGAAGAGAGCTGGATCGCCTTCAAGGCGTGGATGTCGGTCAGCGGGGTCGCGGCCAGCGAAACATAGGATTCCACGCCGTGGGTAAACGCGTCTATGCCGGTGGCGGCGGCCAGCTTGGCGTCCATGGTTTGCACCAGTTCCGGATCGACGATGGCGATGTCCGGCACCAGCGACTTGGAGATGATCGACATTTTCAGTTTCCTGGTGGTATCGACAATGATGGCGAACTGGCTCACCTCCGATCCGGCCCCGGAAGTGCTCGGAGCGATGACCATCGGCGGCAGGGGATGGCTTATCTTGTTGATCCCCTCGTAATCCTGCAGAATCCCACCATTAGAAGCCAGAATGGCGATGGCCTTGGCCACGTCGGTGGGGCTGCCGCCGCCAACCGCAACAATGCCGTCACACCGCGACGCCTGATAGCTCCGAACACCTTCCATCACCTCAAAGTCCTTCGGGTTGGAGGTCAGCGCGGAAAATATCTCGGTCTCGACTCCGGCGGCATGCAGGTAATGCACGGCCTGATCGACCCACCCCGCCTTGATCACTCCCGCATCGCTCACCAGGAACACTTTCGATGCGCCGATGCGGACGACGCTTTCTCCGAGCTGGCTTAACGAACCCAGGCCGAAGATGATCTCCGGGGCGACAAATTTGCTGATGTTCATGGTTACTCCTCATGGCGGCGCCGTCTCCGGCACACTGCCTGATCGGGATGCGGTTTCATTTTAGAACCATCTGTACCGGAATGGAACAGTTTTGTTGCTGGCAGGGGGGAGAATAATGCGTAAGCAGTGAAGCAGTTCATTTACAGGCATGAACTGCTCATTGCTCCGATCTCGCTGAATCGTGCTACCTGCAGATGAAACGCCTTTCTCATGATTTCGGACGCCGACAAATGAGTTACTTCCATGAGCAGCTTGACGTTCTGCATTTCATCATCACTGATTCTCGCGGACACAATCGTGTCCTTGGTGATTTCCTTGTATTTTCTTTTCATGTTTTATTCTCCCGGTTGATTTGGGTGTGTCGTTACGGGCGCACTGCGAGCATTGGCCTGTTTTTTTTACACAGCTGTACCGGGCACGTGGCAATTTTGATACCAAGGGAAAGTAGTGACGCCGTGAGAGGAATGCATTCTCAGATTATTGTGTTTTCAATGTCGTGAATACATGGGGATATCTCGCAAACAAGAAATTATGAGCGCGGCCGAACGGGGTATCCACCACCGTATCAAGTCCGTTCCAAGGCGGAACAGTCGTTCCAGGGAGGAACGTTTTTGCCGTTCCTGTTTGGAACAGAGCCAGGCGCCATGACCGTATCCGCGCTGAAGCAGCTAAACACAACGCACTAATATTGCACGATATTTAACCATTTCATTGTATGTGGAAGGCCGGAAACATGGTTGGCATATGCTATGCGTATACAGAAACAATCGATTTACCGTTTCCGATGACGGTGACACTAAAAAACAGAAAAAGAAGGAGAACAAAATGGCATTAGCAGATCAGACATACGGCTTTTACATTCCGACGGTTTCATTGATGGGCGTAGGCTGTTCCAAAGAAGCAGGGGACCAGGCCAAGGCACTCGGCGCCACCAAGCTGCTGATCGTCACCGACGCAGGCCTGGCCAAGATGGGTGTTGCCGACACGATCAAAGGCTACATCGAAGCTGCCGGTCTCAAGGCGGTGATCTTTGACGGCGCCGAACCGAACCCGACCGATACCAACGTTCATGCCGGCGTGAAGGTTTACAAAGACAACAACTGCGACGGCATCGTCTCCCTGGGCGGCGGCAGCTCACATGACTGCGGCAAGGGTGTGGGCATGGTGATCGGCAACGGCGGCAACATCCGCGACTTCGAAGGGGTCAACAAGTCCACCAAGCCGATGCCTCCGTTTCTGGCCATCAACTCCACCGCCGGTACCGCCTCCGAGATGACCCGCTTCTGTATCATCACCAACACCGAAACCCATGTCAAAATGGCCATCGTCGATTGGCGCTGCACACCCAATATTGCCATCAACGATCCTCTGCTGATGGTCGGGATGCCGCCGGCATTGACCGCTGCCACCGGCATGGACGCCCTGACCCATGCGGTCGAGGCGTATGTCTCCACGATCGCCACCCCGATTACCGACGCCTGCGCTATCAAGGCCATCGAACTCGTCGCGCAATACCTGAGCCCGGCAGTAGCCAATGGCGAGAACCTGGAAGCCCGCGACAAGATGGCTTATGCCGAATATCTTGCCGGCATGGCCTTCAACAACGCCAGCCTCGGGTATGTACATTCCATGGCTCATCAGCTCGGCGGCTTCTATAACCTCCCCCACGGCGTCTGCAACGCCATCCTGCTCCCGGCCGTCAGCCAGTACAACCTGATCGCCTGTCCGCAGCGTTTCGCCGATATCGCCGTTGCCATGGGCGAGAAAATCGACGGTCTTTCAGTTACGGAAGCGGCTGAAAAGGCAATCAGCGCCATCCGCAGGCTGTCGGCTTCCATCGGCATCCCCACCGGCCTCAAGGCGTTGAACGTCAAGGAAGAGGACCTGAAGGTCATGTCGGAAAACGCCAAGAAAGACGCCTGCCAGTTTACCAATCCCCGCAAGGCAACATTGGAGCAGGTAATCGAGATATTTAAAGCAGCAATGTAACGGAAAGCTTTCCACACGAATAACCGATAGAGGGCAGACCCATGGGCCTGCCCTCTATCGGTAAACCAGCATACATTTGATCGGGGGATACTAACGTGGATAAAATTTTACGCGTCAACATGAGCGATCTGAGTACAACAATCGAGAACGTTCCTTCCGCATGGGCCGGTCTTGGCGGTCGCGGCCTGACTTCGACTATCGTCGCATCCGAAGTACCGCCAACCTGTCACGCTCTTGGCGCACAAAACAAGCTGGTGTTTGCACCGGGGCTGTTGACCGGAACCGCAGCTGCCAACTCCGGCCGCCTCTCTGCCGGAGCCAAGAGCCCCCTCACCGGAACCATCAAGGAGAGCAACGCCGGTGGCACCGCCGCACAGATGCTGGCCCGCCTCGGCATCAAGGCGCTGATCATCGAAGGGCTTCCCACGGAGGAAAAATGGTACGGCATTCATATCAACAAGGATGGCGTTACGGTTCAGGAAGAAACCGAGCTGGTAGGGAAGAAAAACTTTGCCGTGATTGAAGCCCTTGAAGCCCGCCTCGGCAAGAAAACCGGCATTCTGACCATCGGTCCGGTCGGCGAGCTTAAAATGACCGCGGCCAACATCTCGGTCAAGGCCCCGGACAGCAAGCTGCGCAGCCATGGCCGCGGCGGACTCGGCGCCGTCATGGGCTCCAAGAAAATCAAGTTCATCTCCATCGACGATCAGGGCGCTGCAGGGGTAAAAATTGCCGATCCGGAAAAATTCAAGGCGGCTGCCCGGGTCTTTGCCAAGGCGCTGCTTGACCACCCGGTCAGCGGCGAAGGCCTGCCAACCTACGGCACCAACGTACTGGTCAATATCCTTAATGAGGCGGGCGGATTGCCGACCCGTAACTTCACGACCGGACAGTTCAAGGGAGCCGACAAGATCTGCGGCGAGACCATGCACGACACCATAGCCGCACGCGGCGGCAAGACCAGACATGGCTGCCACGCCGGCTGCATCATCCAGTGTTCACAGGTCTACAATGACAAAGAGGGTAACTACCTGACTTCAGGCTTCGAGTACGAAACGATCTGGGGACTGGGCGCCGATTGCTGCATCGACAACCTGGACGACATTGCCCGCGCCGACAGCATCATGGACGACATCGGCATCGATTCGATCGAGACCGCCGTCATGTTCGGCGTGGCCATGGAAGCCGGAATTCTCCCCTGGGGAGACAGCAAGGAGATGCTGCGTCTGCTCGCTGAAGAAATCGGCGCAGGCACACCGCTCGGCCGGATCCTTGGCGGCGGCGCCGGTTCGGTCGGCAAGGCGTACGGCGTCACCCGCGTTCCGGTAGTAAAAAACCAGGCCATTCCGGCCTATGATCCCCGTTCGGTCAAGGGTATCGGCATTACCTACGCTACCAGCACCATGGGGGCCGACCACACCGCAGGTTATACCATTGCCACCAACATCCTCAACGTCGGCGGCAGCGTCGATCCGCTCAAAAAGGACGGCCAGGTCGAGCTGTCCCGCAACCTGCAGATTGCCACCGCAGCGGTGGATTCCACCGGGATGTGCATCTTTATCGCCTTCCCGGCCCTCGATATTCCCGAATGCCTGCCTGCCCTGATCGACATGATCAACGCCCGCTTCGGCATCAGCCTGACCGGCGATGACGTGACCAATCTCGGCAAGCATATCCTGAAGGTCGAGCATCAGTTCAATATCGAGGCCGGTTTTTCCAACATACACGACCGTCTGCCGGAATTTTTCAGCACCGAAACAGTGGCTCCCCACAATGCGATCTGGGATTTCTCCGATAACGAAATTGATGAGTTCTGGAACTTTTAGTTTCTTCGGTTAAGACAAGACCTCCGAGGTTTTAGAAACCTCGGAGGTCTGAAATATGCTGCTCCCAATATTTTCTGAAGCAATCACGCCTTTTTGACAAACTCCGATTTCAGCTGCATCGCGCCGACCCCGTCTATCCTGCAGTCGATATCGTGGTCACCATCAACGAGCCGGATGATCTTGATCTTGACACCGGTTTTGACAACTGCCGATGAACCCTTGATCTTCAGGTCTTTTATAACGGTTATCGAATCGCCGGCCTTTAGTTCATTGCCGAAGGCATCGCGCACGACAATGTCGGCAGCTTCACTCTCAGCTTCGGCTATCGGCCATTCATTGGCGCATTCGGGGCAGACGAACATTTCTCCGTCTTCGTAGGTGTATTCTGAACTGCATGACGGACATTTTGGCAACTGGCTCATGTTTATCCTTTTAATTGTATTTGGGAAAATGCCTTTTTGAGTGACGTTATCCTTCTCTTTCCCGGGACAAGGTACCAGAGAAAGCCGGCCTTGTCATCAGTATCCGGATTAATCTTCATAGTCACACAGGCACCTTTTTTCAGCGAGACCGCCTCATCACTGTGGCCGAGCAAATTGGCAACCAGAGAACCAAGCTGGGGTTCGTGGCCAATCACCATGACACGTTTGGCCTCCCTGCAGCTCTTGATGTGGAGTGCCAATTTTCCGATGTCGGCTCCGGGCAGGAGAAGTTCACTGGCCACAACCACATTTTTGCGGCAGGCTTTTTCAGCCGCTATCTCTGCCGTCTGAACTGCCCGGGTCAGGGGACTGGTGATTGTCAGTCGTGTTTTGGGGCCGTATTTGGCAATCGATGAGCTCAATTTTTTTGCAGCCGCCCTTCCATTTTCAGTCAGATAGCGCCACTCGTCCTGCAACGTATCACTTCCGTCTACCGCTTCAGCGTGCCGCACGACATACAAAATCATGATATCCTCCCGTTTGATTGATGATGAGAGGAAAGTATAGCCCCCGTTACACGCAATGCAATACCTGCTGCCAATATTTACCTGTTTGTGACAATTCCGAAGAGACTGACGAAAAGCGGCATAAGCAAAAAGGGGGCTCCGTCAGACGACGTACCCCCTTATATTGTATGGTCGGGATGACTAGATTCGAACTAGCGACCCCCTGCTCCCGAAGCAGGTGCGCTACCAGGCTGCGCTACATCCCGAAGAGCCCTTTTTCTAGCCCCTCTCAGGTATTTTGTCAAGAGCAAAACTGACCGGAGCGACGAGAATGCCACGGGGAGTCGTGGTATGGAGGGGTGGTGAGAGGTGGCTTGGGGGGAGGGCTGAGTAAAACTATTCATATATATTCTAAAGTTATTACACTCAAGTGCCGACATTATAGACATACAATCCATTGTATTTTATCAACCAACATAAGGCGGATGCCGCATGTCTATATCAGACATCTCATTAACGGCCGGCATGCGTGGCTCATTGCTCTCACTGCAGGGCAATGCCAAGACCATCGATCGCACCCAAGAACGCCTCACCACTGGCCGTAAAGTCAACAGTGCCCTTGACAACCCGACGAACTTCTTCGCATCGCAAGCTGCTCTTAACCGTGCAAGTGACCTTTCAAATACAAAAGACAGCATCATAGAGGGAAGCCAAACTATAAAAGCTGCTGACAACGGTATCACTGGAATTACTTCTCTTTTATTAGCCATGAAAGGGCTTACCCAAGCAGCTCTTGCTACTTCTCAACAGTCCGAGAGAGACTCCCTCTATCTACAGTTTACTGAAACGACAAATCAAATAACCAGCCTAGCAAACGATTCCTCGTATCGTGGAACAAATTTAAATACAAGCCAAAGTTTGACCATAAATTTTAATGCAGATGGTTCGTCTAATCTTGCAGTATCAGGCTTTGATAATACTGCTACGGGCCTTGGAATAAGCACATCATCTTCCTCTGCTACAAGCAGCGCACCTTCGGTGTCAGAAGGGGGTGGTGGAATGCAAATTTTCGTGAGAACATTGACAGGTAAAAATATTACATTGGACGTATCTCCAACTGACACAATTCTGAACTTGAAGGGAATGATTGAAGCTAAAGAAGCAATTTCAGCAGACCAACAGCGACTCATTTTTGCTGGTAAACAATTGGAAGACAATAGAACACTCGCAGATTATAATATCCAGAAGGAAGCAACTATTCACCTTGTTTTGAGATTAAGTGGTTGGGTATCTGATGCAGCAATTACTACTTCAGCAGATCAGGTGAATAACGCAACAACAACTTTGCGAACAAGGTCAAATGCATTGTCTAGCAGTCTAAATATAGTAACAACTCAGACTATATTTAACGAAAGTAGGGTATCACTTCTCCGTGAAGGAGCTGATAAACTGACCCTGGCTGACATGAACGAAGAAGGTGCCAACATGCTGATGCAACAGACCCGGCAGAGCCTCGGCACTACGAGTCTCAGAATGGGTGCTCAGGCGGCGCAATCGGTCATGCGGTTGTTCTAAGTTTCGATTAACTAGTTCCCCCTTTCTCTCTCTGCATCACATAGCAAAATATTACTCACACTGCTGGTGTGTGTGCTGCCACAAAACCTTCGAGCATACTGACGATCGAACGTCCTTGCATTACAGCTGCCAGCTTTAGCCGTTTGTGCAAGTCCTTGCCCATTCGGAAGCTGATCCGAACTGTTTCGTCACGCCCTCTCCCCACTGACTGACTTTTTTCTGCTGCTGTCTGTGGCATTGCTTCTGGTGTTTCTGGCACTCGGTTCTTCTTGGTCATCAATAACGCCATAGTACTCCCCTTGACCTTACCCCATTGATTGAACCAGTTTTAACTTAGGTTTTTCGGTCAACAAAAATTCCCATTTTCAAACTGAGACACTACCAGAAGCTACCCCCAATTGACATTAATGGTATCTTGTGGTAAAAAATAAAGACTATATTATAATTTCAGCGGACTATCTATGCTGAAAATACGATAAAGCTAAACCTCCCGAGAGGGAGGGGCAGAAAGCGGCGGGTCTTCTGTAAGATGATGGCCGAGCTACCGAAATTCTCAATCGGTATGCTCGGCCTTTTTGTTTTTGCATATTCAGGAAGAATCACAGCCGCGGGAAGGAGGTGAATTAATGACAATACGTGTTTGAACCTGCATTGAATGAGCCTGCTGCGTTCCCGGGTTGACTCCTTGTAATTACAATGAAGTTGCGAGAAACATTTTTGTAGTTTCCGCAAGCATTTTCCTGCTGAACGTTACCTGACAACGTGAACTTCATCTTGGGAAAAAGGAGAACAGACCATGAAACAGTTAATTATCTCAATTGTCCTGCTCTGCTTGGCGACGAGTAGTAGCATTCTCATCGCTGCCGAACCTAACCCCAACGGATTTCCGAGTGGTACCCATTACAATCTGAATATTATCGGCAAGTCAGACAGCTTCACATGCCCGGCACAGGAATATGACGACTATGGAAATCCTGTCTACGGCAACGTGGTTTTTGTTCCCGAAAATGGTGAGGGAGCAATATATCTGGCATCAGGAAAAGGAAGAAAAGCGGCTGCCATAACTGAACTTCAGGCAACCGATCCTTGTGCATTCGACAGAGATGGGGCAACCGTCAAGCTGCCTCCAAACAGAAACGGCTATCGAGTCTATGCTCGTGTATTGGCAAAACCGACAAGCGAGCCGAGTATCGGACTGTTCTCAAGCCTGTACATGGTTCAGGACGAACTTGGAAATGACCTTATGTTCCTGGGTCTGGTCACTGAAACTGGTTTTGAAACACCAACCATGACATTTACCCGAAAACCGGGAAAGTCCACAGCGGTTGATATCTCAGGCATGTTCCACTGGTCCGGCTCAGTCTGTTATTTCAGTCAACCGGAGGGAAGTTTTACCCTGATGAATGTCTGCTGTACCGATGCCAATTCTGATGGGGTTTACGAAGCGTGCCAGCTACCGGCAGAGGTTGAACCGGTGTGTGGCGCGGGGTTCAGCCTGATTCAGGCTTACTGCACTTCTTATACGGATGAATGGATCTTCAATATTGCAGATTATGTTGCGATGCTAATGGCAACTGACAATAAGGGTGTTAAATTGCTGCAAATCCGTTTTTATCCTAATTAATCAGACTCATGGCTAGAAAAAATCATGCGAAGAAGGATCGTTCCGGCGAGTATGTTCAATTAGTTTCTTCTCTCAAGCCCCCTTGGCCACCGGCCATGGGGGCTATTTAATTCAGCGCAACAAAACAACAAATTTCTCCCCACAAAAACTGACTCAAGCAGATCCGGAGGTCCGAAGCGTCTGCAGCGTCAGCGTGACGGGACCAGAAACTGACCATTCACGACATTTTTCGGTGAGCCGCCCAGAAAGGAAGATACGTTTGCAGCCACGATCGCCATTAGTCTCCGGCGGGCGGCAAGAGAGGCCCAGGCGATATGCGGGGTAAATATGCAGTTGGGTGCGGACAAGAGCGGATTTTCCGCCACCATGGGCTCATGAGCAACCACGTCCAGACCGGCACCGGCGATTTGCCCCGAGCGTAGGGCATGGGCCAGATCGGCTTCGTTAACCAGCCCACCCCGCGCCACATTGATCAGGAAGGCGCTCGGCTTCATGATCCCCAGCAGCCGGGTGTTGACAAATCCGGTATTTTCCGGGGTCTGCGGGCAGTTAAGCGTCACCACATCGGCACGGGCGAACAACTCCTCCAACGGGACGAACGTGACGGGAACCGGGCCGGGGTCCTGCGGAATTCGGGGGGCATAGGCGATCACCTTCATGCCGAATGCGGCAGCGATACGGGCCACCGCCCTGCCGATGACACCGTACCCGACGATCCCGATCGTCAAACCGTCCAGTTCGACGATCGGCGACTTCCAGAACGAATGGTCAGGGCAGCGTACCCACTCGCCCGCTTTTACGGCAGCATCGTGTGCAGCAACGTTCACAGCCAGCTCCAGCAGCAGGGCAAAGGTCGTCTGGGCAACCGATTCTGTTGAATATGCCGGGACGTTTGAAACCGGAATGCCGAGTGCCCCGGCAGCAGCCACATCGACGTTATTGTACCCCGTGGCCAGCAGCGAGACATACTTCAGCTTTGGCAAGGCGTTCAGGATATCTGCATCCAGCTTGACCTTGCTGAGCAGGATGATATCCGCGTCCCTGGCGCGGTCCAGCGTGAGCGCGGGCGGAGTGCGATCGTAAATCGTGCAGTCGCCCTGCGCCTCAAGCGGGCTCCATGGATTGTCGCCGGGGTTGATGGTATAACCGTCCAGAATTACTATCGTGGCACTGTTTTTCATTCTCGATTGCTCCTTTATTCTCGTGAAGCAGCATCACATTCTTCATCCATGATGCGGCAGATGAACCTGGCAGAATGTCAAACTATGGTTGATGCGTTGCCTCTGTCAAGATGATTTTGGGAGACACAATTGCTCGACGGCAAGCACCTGCACCTGCGCTGTCAATTCTTGTGTTTTTGAGCAGTTTCAGGTAGTGTGTTCGGCTACTTCAACGTAGTGGATATGCACTGCCACGTGGGCGGTCATGTGGAGAAATCAATTAGCATGAGACGTATTGCAAAGTTTATAGCAGGTTCGTCAGCAGTTGCGCTGCTGGCAAGTGGATGTGCAACAAACCCGGACGGCAGTTACGAAATGAAGCGAACCGCCATTGGCACCCTCGGGGGAGCTGCGCTTGGTGCCGGCGTTGGCGCGCTGGTCGGCGGCAGAACGCATCGGGGGCGCAACGCCGTCATCGGTGGCCTGACCGGGGCTGTAGTCGGGGGGGGAATCGGGAATTACATGGACCGGCAGGCGGCAGCCCTGAAGAGAAACCTCCCTGAGGCCGAGATCGTTCGAGACGGCGACAAGATCTACGTTGCCCTCCCTTCCGGGATTCTGTTTGACATTGGCAGGGACGTATTGAAGCCGGCGGCAAAGGATTCCCTGAGCAAAGCCGCAGCCACACTGAAAGCGTCCGAGACCACCATCATTGTCCAGGGGCATACCGATTCGACCGGCTCCGCCGCGGTCAATCAACCGTTGAGCGAAAGGCGCGCCGGCCACGTGCGTGATTTCCTTGCTGCCAGTGGTGTGCCATATTCCCGTATGTCGGCGATCGGGTACGGCTCCAGCCAACCGGTTGTTGCCAACGACACCGATGCAAATCGCGCTCTGAACAGACGCGTACAGCTGGAAATCAGTCCGACTGAAAAACTGAGAGCCCAGCAGAGCGGTGACAACTAGCTAGTTTTCGGTCTGGTTGGTATCTATTGCCGCTTATAACCACATTACTCTGAAGCAGGAGCAGAAAGTATGAGTGAAGTAATAAAACAGCAGATAAAAGACCTTCTCAAAGAGCGCAATGCCGTGCTTCTGGCTCACAACTACATGCGTGACGAGGTGCAGGAAATTGCCGACATAACCGGAGATTCACTGGCATTATCCATTGAGGCTTCCCGGACCGATGCCGATGTCATCGTTTTCTGCGGGGTGCACTTCATGGCAGAGTCCGCGGCGATTCTTTCGCCAGACAAGAAGGTGCTGCTCCCCCGCCCCGATGCCGGCTGCCCGATGGCCGACATGGTTACGGCCGAAGAGCTTGAGGCGCTTCGAGCCAAGCACCCCGGCGTCCCGGTCGTGACCTACGTCAACTCATCGGCGGAGGTCAAGGCGCATTCCGATATCTGCTGTACTTCGGCAAATGCGCTCAAGGTGGTGCGATCGCTCCCGGAAGACGAACTGATCTTTGTGCCGGACCGCAACCTCGGGCGCTGGATTGCCAAATTTGTCCCGGAGAAGAAGTTCATCTTCTGGGAGGGGTACTGCCCAACCCACGAGCGGATGACCCTGGCAGCGGTGTTGCAAAAGAAAGCGGAACATCCTGACGCGCTCTTTATCTGTCACCCCGAAAGCGCCCCGGAAGTTTCGGCGCTGGCCGATCATGTCTGCTCCACCAGCGGCATGTACGACTACTGCCGCACCAGCCCGGCCTCGAAATTCATTGTCGGCACCGAAGCAGGCATTCTCTACAAGCTGCGGCTCGACAGCCCCGGCAAGGAATTCATCCTGGCCTCACCGGCGCTGTTCTGCCCCAATATGAAACTGACCTCTCTGGAAGATGTGCTGATTTCGCTCCAGACGCTGGCTCCGGTCGTAAGCGTGCCGGAAGAGATCCGTCTCAAGGCCAAAGGTGCGCTTGATCGAATGTTGGCGATTCCCCGCGACTGACAGGGGATCACCTATTGACATTTCCTCATGCTCCGTAGCACCGTTTATCGGGGTTTATATGGTTCGCCACGTATTGTGCCACGATCATAAGAACTATTTATTTCACGGGATCACCAGGATCGTGTTTCTCCTGGCGCTCTTATGGATTTTCCTTCTCCTGCCGATGCCGGCCTCCGCAATACCCGACGCCCCGAAAAAAGCCCCCGTCATAGTCGTCGGCGGCGATCGCGATTACCCCCCCTATGAATTCCTTGACAAAGACGGACAGCCGAGCGGCTACAACGTTGACCTGACCCGCGCCATCGCAGAAGTGATGGGCATGAAGGTCGAGTTCCGCCTTGGTGCCTGGTCGGAGATGCGGGAGGCCCTGCAGTCCGGAAAGGTCGATGTGCTCCAGGGGATGTCCTATTCGGAGGAACGGGGCAGCGAGGTCGATTTTTCCCTTCCCCACACGGTCGTAAACCATGCCGTGTTTGCCCGCCGCGATTCACCGAACATCAACTCCATGGCTGGACTGGAAGGGAAAGATGTTGCCGTGCACCGTAGCGGGATCATGCATGACTACCTGGTCCGCACCGGGTTCAGAGGCAGGCTGACGCTGACCGACACACCGGCCGATGCCCTGCGCAGGCTCGCTGCCGGTAAGGCAGATTATGCCGTTGTCGCAATTGTACCGGGGATGTACATCATCCGCGAACTGAAGCTGACCAACCTGATGCCGGTCGTCCGCAATGTCGCCACCCATCGTTATTGCTACGCGGTAGACAAGGGCAATACAGAGCTTCTTTCGCGCTTCAACGAGGGGCTCGCCATCCTCAAAAAGACCGGCCAGTACGAGCAGATCTACAACAAGTGGCTCGGAGTACTGGACCCGCATGTGGTCTCATGGAGACAGCTTGCCAGGGACGGAGCAATCGTGGTTGGCCCCCTGGTAATTCTGCTGGGCGGATTTGCCCTCTGGTCGCGCATTCTGCACCGCCAGGTGGCCCTGCGCACCGCCGACCTGACCAGGGAGATTGCCGAACGATGCCATGCCGAGGAGGAGTTGCGCCTCAACCAGCAGCAACTTGTCCAGGCCGACAAGATGGCCGCCCTTGGGATTCTGGTCTCGGGCGTAGCCCACGAGATCAACAACCCGACCGGCCTGATCCTGCTGGAGGTACCGATGTTGAAGCGGTTCCACACGGACGCCTCAAAGGTTCTGGAACAGTACTACCGGGAGAACGGCGACTTTAGCTGCGGGGGACTCGCCTACTCACGCATGCGGGAGGAGGTCCCGCGCAGCCTGGACAAGCTTCAGGATGCCGGCAAGCGCATCAAGCGCATTGTGGACGACTTGAAGGACTTTGCCCGGCAGGGTGACACCGCCTGCAACGAGATCGTGAATCTGAACGAAGTGGCGCAAGCGGCGGTACGCCTGGTTGAACCGTCCATCCGCAAGGCAACGGCCCACTTCACCGCCGGGTACGAACCGCATCTTCCCGCCATCCGTGGCAATGCCCAGCGCATCGAGCAGGTGCTGGTCAACCTGATCCTCAACGCCTGCCAGGCCTTGCCGGACACGGGGAGGGGCATCGAATTGTCCACCGGGCACGACCCGGAACGCGGTGCAGTGCTGTTTCGCCTGCGCGACGAGGGGAGCGGCATTTCCCCCGAGCATCTCTCGCGCCTGACCGACCCGTTTTTCACGACCAAACGGGACATGGGGGGAACCGGCCTCGGGCTGTCGGTCTCCGCCGGGATCGTCAAGGAGCATGGCGGGACACTGGAGTTCGAGTCCCCCTCCGGCTGCGGTACGACTGTTACGTTGACATTGCCTGCATTCAAAGAGGAGAAACCATCGTGATTGAAAAGACCTACCCGGATTTCCCCATTCTGCTGGTCGATGACGAACCGGACTGGCTCGGCTCCCTCTCCCTGACCCTGGAATCCTGCGCCGGGATCAGCAATATCACCACCTGCAGTGACAGCCGCCAGGTCATGGCAATCCTCGACGCCAACCAGGTAGGCCTGGTTCTGCTCGACCTCACCATGCCGCACCTGTCGGGAGAGGAGCTGCTGCAACAGATCGCGGAACGCCATCCCGAGGTCGCCGCCATCGTCATCAGCGGCCTGAATCAGGTGGAAACCGCGGTCCGCTGCATGAGACTGGGCGCTTTCGATTACTGCATCAAGACCGATGAACAGGACCGGATCGTGGGAGCGGTGCTCAGGGCGGTCCGGATGGTGGAAATGAGGCGGGAGTACCAGGAGATGTCGAACCGCCTCGTTTCCCGGGAACTCCGAAATCCGGAGGCATTTTCCGCCATTGTCACCAGCGACAGATCGATGCTGGACATCTTTTCCTACGTGGAAGCGGTGGCCAAAAGCCCCCAGCCGCTCCTGATTACCGGCGAAAGCGGAGTCGGCAAGGAGCTGATCGCCCGTGCCGCACACAATTTAAGCGGCTGCCGGGGGAAACTGGTAACGGTCAACGTCGCCGGGCTGGACGACACTGTTTTTGCCGACACCCTTTTCGGCCATGTACGGGGGGCTTTCACCGGAGCAGAACAGGTCCGGCGTGGCATGGTGGAGGAGGCGAACGACGGCACCCTCTTTCTGGACGAGATCGGCGACCTCAACATCCCCTCCCAGGTCAAGCTGCTGCGCCTCTTGCAGGAGGGGGAATATTTCCCGCTGGGGAGCGACCTTCCCAAGCGGCTCAAGGCCCGGATAATCGTGGCCACCCATCAGAACCTGACGGAAAAAGAACGGAGCGGGGCATTTCGGCGAGATCTCTATTATCGATTGAAGACGCATCAGGTGCATCTTCCTTCCCTGCGGGAACGGCGGGGGGACATTGCGCTGCTGCTGGATCATTTTCTGGAGGAGGCTGCCCGGACTCTGGGGAAAAAGAAGCCGACTCTCCCCAAAGGGCTGGCCCAGTACCTGGCGACCTACTGCTTCCCCGGCAATGTCCGCGAACTCAAGGCCATGGTCTATGACGCAGTCAGCGTACAGCACGACCGGATACTCTCCATGGATACCTTTGTCAAATCGATCGAACGCCTGCAGTCCGAATGTGTGGCAAGCGGAGTGGCAACGCCACGGCGGAATCCGTTTGCCGGGTTCGATGAGCTCCCCACTTTCAGCGATGCCGCGGCCTTCCTGGTGCTGGAGGCCATGGACCGGTCCGGCAACAACCAGACCCTGGCCGCGCGGCTGCTCGGCATCTCGCAGCCGGCGCTGTCAAAACGTTTGAAGATGCTGAAGGAGCTGGATTTCCAGCGAGAAGAGACCGTCAAGACGCCTCACCACCCGAGCCTCACGTAACGAGCAGCAATTCCGGTCGTTATTCGATGGTGGAACGGATTCTCACCCGGTCGCCGACATGGTAGCGGGTTTTAGTCCGAAACTCCTCACCGCTTTCAACGGTGACGATATACCCATCAATCACTTCTTTTTCGTGTTCGATATAGCTGACCCGGTCTCTCGGGTAACATTTTGTACCACGAGCCATGCTCTGGCCGGTTGCAGCACCCGCTACCGCGCCGAGGGCCGTCATGGCAGCATTACCAGACCCTCTGCCAAACTGGTTCCCGATTAATCCGCCGGCAACACCTCCCAGAATTGCACCGCCTATGCCACTATTGTCCTCACAGATTTCCTCTCTGGTAGTTGTCGGCTCGCGGATGGTTACAATTCTGAATACTTCCCGCACGTTCGTGACGGTTGCCATAGTCACCGATTGCCCTTCGGCAAATGCGCCCGTACTCGACAAAACAGTACTTGCAACAATCAGCATGATTAATGTCTTCATAACGTTCCTCCCGCTGCATCGCTTGAAACAGGCCTGGGTGATGTTCTGCCGCTGCAGAAAACATCCGTACAATCATTATATAACTAACAGGAACAAGTTACAAAGACAGAGAGTGGGGAGTCAAACCAGCAGCAGAGGGTTTGGGGGGGAATAAAAAGTCTGGAGCGCGGCATTGTCACTCCATCAAAAGGAGTGCATGGGGGCAGACCCAAATCCTTCGGAGACTTTTCAATTCAGCCATCGCTCCAGTGTGGCAAGCAAATCAAGCAAGTTAAGCGGCTTGGCAAGATAGTCGTTCATCCCTGCAGCGATACATTTGTCGCGATCCTGTTTCATGGCGTTTCCGGTAAGAGCAATTACCGGAATATCGTGCCGGCGTACGGCTGAAGCAGGATCACGAATGACGGCGGTGACTTCGTAACCGTTCATTTCCGGCATCATGCAGTCCATCAACACCAGCGAATAGTCGTTCATCTCAAGCGCCTTCAATGCCTCCCTGCCGTCACCTGCCACATCTACCAGATAGCCGTAGTTCTTCAGCAGCTTGGGCACTATTTGCTGTGCGATTGGCTCATCCTCGGTCAAAAGGATGCGGACTCCGCTTCTCACGCCCCGCTTTTTACCATCGTGGTCGGCTTCACGAATCGACTTCGCCTCTCCGAAAGCGTTCGGAGGTACCTTGGCCATTACCACGGTGAACCAGAAGGTGGAACCTTTCCCCTCGACACTTTCTACACCGATACTCCCGCCCATCAGAATTGCCAACCGTTTGCATATCGCCAGCCCCAATCCGGTACCGCCATATCTGCGCGTAGTGGAACTGTCAGCCTGTGTGAAGGGCTCGAATACACGTTCCAATTTATCAGCCGCTATGCCGATTCCGCTGTCATGAACCAGAAAACGGAGTGTGACGGAGCGTTCATCCTCGGCATCCTTCCGGATGCGCACTGATACGGAGCCTTTGGCGGTAAATTTGATGCTGTTGCCAACAAGGTTGATGAGTATTTGACGCAGACGGCCGGAGTCACCATATAACGCCGTTGGAACGTCCGCATCAATCGATGAAGCAAGCTTCACCCCTTTTTCGCGGGCCTGAAGGGACAGGAGATTGGTGGCATCTGACATCAGCGTCAGCAGATCATAGGCTGACAGCTCCAGTTCAACCTTGTCTGCTTCGATTTTGGAAAGGTCAAGAATATCGTTGAGCAGGTGTACCAATGCGATCCCTGAATTTTTGGCACTTTCCGTGTATTCATACTGCAGCGGGGTCAAATCGGTGTGCTGCAGCAGCTCAATCATGCCGATAACACCATTCATCGGGGAGCGAATCTCATGACTCATGGTGGCCAGAAAGTGGGATTTGGCAATATTGGCGGCTTCGGCAGCCGCTTTGGCTTGGCGCAGTTCCTCTTCTATCCGCTTGCGTTCGCTAATATCACGGATAAAAGAGCAGTTGAATTCCTTGGAACCGAGCTTGACATAGTTGGCGACAATTTCCACCGGAAACACCCGTCCCTCTTTTGTGCGCAGTTCGTTCTCAAACGTAAACGAACCGGCTTTTCGGAGTTCGGCAAAACGCTTTGGCCATTTCTCGGTACTGAAGGAAATATTAACGTCGGGCACAGTCAACCGGAGCAACTCCTCCCGGGTATAGCCGAGGGAGCGGCAGGCAGCTTCGTTAACATCCACGATGCGGGCATCGGGCCCAACCCAGAACAGCGCATCAGAGGCAGCATCCACGCTGATGCGCGCCAATTGGAGGGCCTCTTCCGCCTGTTCCCGTCTGGTCAATGTATCGACCAGAATTGCATTGTTATAGTTTGCCTTGGAAATCATCTGCGCCAGCTTTGAATAGAAGCCCATTGCTGTCCGGACCGTATCCCGGCTCCAGCGGGGTACCCGGTCAAGAGCCGCAATGTAGGCAGCTTCATCATATCCGAAACGCTTTGCCTGGGCGAGAAACAGGTCATAATCCGGCTCTTCGTCGTCGTACAGGAACTGCCCCAGAAAAATGTTGCCGATATGTTTGTCGCCAAGCATGATCGGAGTGACAATGTCCCACATGTTGTTTTTGCAGCGGTATTCCTTGAAAGTCCCCGGTGGGACTCCCCTGGAGAGAGATATGTCGCTTTCGGAGCAGAATTTACAGGAGTCCGGATTGGCTCTGTGGAATTTAAGGCAGATATCCTGCCAACCGGTGCCAACCAGCACCCTGCCTTTAAGGTCAATGATTCCGATGCCGATTCCGGTAAGGGCGTAATAATCGTCCATCATTCCCTGGAGAGCAGGAGCATCGATCACGCTGGACAGCTCGATATTGTCAAAATCCGGCGAGGCTGCCCTCGCTTCCTGAAAAAATTCTTGCGTCATCGTCTTGTCCCTCGGCACGTATTGATAAAAGAGGCAATTCTGCTGAGTTAATAAAATATCGCGGCTCTTTGAACGTGGTTCAAATTTGGGAAAGTGCTGATTGCCGAATCAGCGATTCAAAGAATCGGGTCAAGAATACCACAGATTGTTCCAAGTCAACCATTTCTTCCACCCTCGCAGCGCATCCGATTCAGGTGCGACCTTGCGCTATGCAAGAGTTTTGGCTATAGTGCAACTGCTCGGCACACTTCCGGCTGAAGCATATTTTCAGCGGGCACAGGGATCGATACCATGCTCCATTTTCTCACCATCGCCATCGGCACCGTTACCATGCGCCCCTATGTATTTGCTTTTTTCGGGGCGTTTCTTTTAGCCTGCGTCCCCCATGTCGGCTGGCGCCGAACCATGACTTTCACGATGGCAGGCTATTGTATCGCCTTCGGCTCCGAGTGGCTCTCCATCAACACCGGTTTTCCCTATGGCTGGTATTATTACATCGACACCACCAGCAGCCGCGAGCTGTGGATCGCCGGAGTGCCGTTCTTCGACTCGCTCTCCTATGTTTTTCTTGCCTACTGCAGCTATGCAACGGCGCTGTTTATCCTCTCGCCGCTGAAAGCGTGGCGCTGGAACATCGCCACGCTGGAAACCCGGAGCATACGGCGTTCGTTTGCGGCACTGCTGCTGGGCAGCATCCTGCAAACAATGCTCGATATCGTCATTGATCCGGTGGCTCTGCAGGGAAACCGCTGGTTTCTGGGGCAGATTTATGGTTACCGCGAACAGGGAATCCATTTCGGCGTTCCGCTTTCCAACTATGCCGGCTGGCTTCTGACCAGTTTTTGCCTGATTGCCGCCTTTCAGCTGATCGACGCGCGGCGTCTCGACGAGACAGCTGCCGGGCTGGTCACCTTCCCCTTTCATTCCCTGCTGGGTCCGCTGCTGTATCTATCGGTACTGATCTTCAATATCGGGGTAACTCTCTTCATTGGTGAAAAGTTTATGGCGCTCTGCGGAATACTGATTTTTACCCTTCCGCTTGTAATGGCCGTGGTGCTGGCAGTGAGGAGGGTAAACGGTTTTACGAAAGAGCAGCTGGGGAGCCATCTGAGGGATTACCCCTGGTCGCCGGCAGGAAGCGTCCTAAAGGGAGGAAAATAGGCGGGAGAATGTTGACGTCAGGCTCTGAGCCGCCGTGCGACTGCCGCGGGAAAGACGTACGAGTTGTGGAATGATGCGGGGTTTGCGCAAAACCGTCAGCAACACTTTGTATGGACGGATGCTTCGCATATCCTGATCGCAGAATTCATCAAGAGAAAAGCTGAGCTCCTCATCTGCCGGATCACTGACGGCACGAACCGCCAGCAGCGGAATGTTGTTTTCCACGGCGATGATAGCGATGGCTCCGCTCTCCATTTCCACGACCGGGTTGGGATAATGACCAGGCAACATCCCGGCCAGGCGTTTTTTTGACGTGAGGCAAGAGGTACTGACAAAGGCACCCCCAACGACCTTATTTCCCACTGCCGCCTGACGGGCAACGAATGTCTGGCCGATGGGCGAGAGAGGCGCTGGAATCTCCTCGAAGCCGTTTTCATGGGCAATGACGATCATATTCGCCACGACAACATCCCCGGCCTGCAATTCCGGCGCAATCGCGCCACAAAATCCTGTCGAAATCAGCAGATCAGGATGTTCATCGCGAATGAGCCTCTCTGCCGCTCTGGCGGCATTGTCGAAGCCCACCCCGGACTGCACCAGCAGGAATTCATGCCCGTACGAACTGAAGCGCCCGCCCGGAAACACCCCAATCGACATGACTGCAGCGGCCCCAAGACTGTCTGCCACGGCTCGGAATTCCTCCGGCATGGCTGTGATAATGCCGATTTTCATAACGAACACTGTACAATTATCGAGACATCATTTCAAAGGTTAATATGAAATGCTGGACAAAATGAAAATCATATACTATATTTCCCGTTCGCTCTTACGGAGAGATGTCCGAGCGGTTGAAGGAGCACGCCTGGAAAGCGTGTGTACGTTAATAGCGTACCGAGGGTTCGAATCCCTCTCTCTCCGCCATTTTTTTTGTTTTTACAGCTTCGCAAAATCACAGGTACGATTTGGCGAAGTTGCATGTTTGCAGGCGAAAATGATAGCCGGGCCTCGCGCAACGGCACGCCGTGAACTCCGCCAGGTCCGGAAGGAAGCAACGGCAGCGGCTCCTGCTGTGTGCCGCGGGTAAACCCGGCTATCATTTGCGTCTGCAAACGTCTTAATCCTTCCACATCCCCCTGAACAAATGCTCCCCGCCTCATCGTGAGGAGCGTCAGATTTCCTGCGAGGTTAGATCTCTTGTCCAACGGCACGCACTATGAAGTCCTGGCAAGGAAATACCGCCCCCAAAACTTTTCCGAACTGGCCGGCCAGGAGCATGTCAGCCGTACCCTTCAGAATGCCATCGACTCGGGACGGGTTGCCCATGCATTCCTGTTCACCGGTGCCCGCGGTGTCGGCAAAACGAGTACCGCCCGCATCATGGCCAAGACCCTCAACTGTGAAAGAGGGGTAACGCATGAGCCGTGCAACCTCTGCCCGCAGTGCATCGAGATAACCAAAGGCACCTCAACCGACGTTTTCGAAATCGATGGCGCTTCAAACAACGGTGTCGACGATGTCCGCGATTTGCGCGACAACATCAAGTACCTCCCTTCCCATAGCCGCTACCGCATCATCATCATCGATGAAGTTCACATGCTCTCCACCAACGCGTTCAATGCACTTTTGAAAACGCTCGAAGAACCACCAGAGCATGTCAAATTCATCTTTGCCACGACCGAACCGCACAAGCTGCCGGTAACAATTCTTTCCCGCTGCCAGCGTTTTGACTTCAAGCGGGTTACGCTGCCAAAAATTATTTCCCGGCTGCGTGAAATTGCCGAAAAAGAAACAGTGGTAATCTCCGATGTCTCGCTGGCGCTGATTGCCCGCAAAGGGGACGGCAGTATGCGTGATTCCCTGACCGCATTCGATCAGGTGCTCGCATTCTGTGGCAATACCGTAAGTGACGAGGACGTCGCCACCCTGCTCGGCACTATCGACCGCAGGCTTCTTGCGGACATTTCCGCTGCTATCTTCAACGGTGACACCCAGGGCGTTCTTGCCGGAATCAAGCAGGTTGACCTGGTCGGATACAATATGCGCCAGTTCTGCCAGGAACTGATTGAACATTTTCGAAATCTGCTGGTAATCCGGTCAGTCAAGAAGCCGGAAGAGATCCTTGACATAACCGCAGCAGAACTGGATGAACTGCAGAAGCAGTCACTTCATGTTACGGCACTGGACGTTCAGCGCCGCCTGACACTGTTTATAAAGGCCGACGCCGAAATGGCGTATGCCACTTTTCCTCGGCTGATTGTCGAGATGGCGCTTTTGAAAGCCACCCTGCTGGCACCTCTGGTTCCGGTTCAAGAGTTGATTGAAAAAATTAAATTACTGGAAACCGCGGCGGTACATACACCGTCACTGCCGTGGGAAACGACCAGAACCGCCTCCCCGCCACCGCAGCAGCATACAGAACAGCACACCACCTCTCCCACCCGCCCGGTGCAGCCTGCCGCGGTTGCGGCTTCGCCTCCCGCGCCTGCACCGTCCGGGGGGCAGCCTGACTGGGGGAGATTCGTGGCTTTTGCCAATGAAAAGGATCGCCAGCTTGGATCGGTGCTTGAACATGGCAGCCCGCTGAAACAGGAAAACGGCCTTATTGAAATCGGCTTTCCTGCCGGGAGTTATTACCTGACCGCCGCCCAGGACGACGAATTCATCGCAGACGTGCAAACCCTGGCCTGCGCCTTTACCGGGGGAAATACAGCAATCAGGGTAAAATCGATTGAAACCGGCTTCGCCGACGCGCCACTGTCATTGGCAGAAAAAAAAAAGAGTGATGCCGAACAGCACCTGGAAACCCTGAAACTGGAGGTCAAGAACCATCCGGTCGTCAAGGAAGCTGAGCGGGTATTTGGTTGCAGCATTACTGACGTACGGGAATTCTAGAAGCTTATGACGCAATTGAATCACTAATTTCAAACAATCTGAGGGGGAAAAGATGTCCAAGGGATTAGCAAATATCATGAAGCAGGCCCAGATGATTCAGCAGAAGATGGCCAGGTTACAGGAAGAGGCCAGCCTGAAAACAGCCATGGCAACATCCGGCGGCGGAGCAGTAACGATTACCGTGAACGGCAAGAATGAAATAATTTCACTGGAAATAAAAAAAGAAGCAGTAGACCCGAATGATGTCGAAATGTTGCAGGACCTTGTCATTACAGCTGCCAATGAGGCTTTAAAGAAAGTTCACGCCGAGATGGGAGATGAAATGTCCAAAATCACCGGCGGCATGAGCATCCCGGGTCTTTTCTAGCTAAATAGCATAGTTATGATACTATGCCGACTTTAGCAGCTTGATTTACATTTTAATTTGACTAAATGTTTTAGTTCGGCTAATAGTAGCTCGTGGATACAGCGTCATTATCTGCCGTATCGTTGCAGTCAAAGATTCCTTATTTTAATGCTCCTCCATGGTTTTCGGTCACGCCCTGACCCGTCCAGAGCGGGGGAGCATCTTTTTTAACCACGCTATAATACTAAAAAAATGTTTTATTTGTGCCGGAATTTATGCTAACAAAATCATCCTCGTTGATGCGTTTGGTTGGAGAATTGAAGAAGCTGCCGGGGGTCGGAGAACGAACCGCACTCCGTTTGGCTTTTCATCTTCTGAAATCGCCCCGGAACCTGACAGCGCTGTCGGAATCGCTCTGTGAAGTTCGTGACCGGGTTCGCCCCTGCTCAACCTGCTTTGCCATTACAGAAAATGACCCATGCTCTATCTGCTCCGGCAATCGTGATTCAAGCATTATCTGCGTGGTGGAAAACTCGCAGGATCTGATGGCCCTGGAACGGAGTAACGCCTATCAAGGCGTTTACCACGTCCTTGAAGGGGCTATATCACCGCTGTCCGGTATCGGACCGTCGCAGCTCAGAATCGCCGAGCTTATAGATCGAGTCGGAGAGGGTACGGTTCACGAAGTGGTGATTGCAACAAATTTCACCGTAGAGGGCGAAGCAACTGCGCTCTATCTGACCAAGGCCCTGAAGCCGACCGGAGTAAAAATCAGCCGCCTGGCACATGGCATCCCGCTTGGCAGCGATATTGAATTTGTAGATGCGGCCACCGTACAGTGGGCATTGCAGGGAAGAAACGAATTATAGTCAGCAAAGGCATACATTCCACAGAGGAGGAAGTACATGAGCAAGAAAATGGTTACCATTGACGGCAACACCGCCGCCGCCCACGTGGCTCACGCCACCAACGAAGTCATCGCTATTTACCCGATTACCCCGTCATCGGTTATGGGCGAAATATCAGACGCCAAGAGTGCCGCAGGCGAAAAGAATATTTGGGGCATTGTTCCGACTGTTGCCGAACTGCAGTCCGAGGGAGGCGCCTCTGGTGCCGTTCACGGCGCGCTGCAGGCTGGTGCGTTGACCACAACCTTCACCGCCAGCCAGGGCCTGCTGCTGATGATCCCCAATATGTACAAAATCGCCGGCGAATTGACCTCCACGGTTTTTCACGTCACCGCCCGTGCGATCGCCGCACAGGCGCTTTCCATCTTCGGCGACCACTCGGATGTCATGTCCTGCCGCGCAACCGGTTGGGCATTCCTCTGTTCCAACAATGTTCAGGAAGTCATGGACTTTGCCCTGATCGCCCAGTCTTCGACCCTGCGGAGCCGTATCCCATTCCTGCACTATTTTGACGGGTTCCGTACCTCCCACGAAGTCCAGAAGGTTGAGGAGATTTCTTACGACGACATGCGTTTCATGCTGGACGACAAGCTGATTGCCCAGCACAAGTTACGCGGTCTTTCCCCGGACCGTCCGGAAATGCGCGGTACCGCTCAAAATCCGGACGTCTACTTCCAGGGGCGCGAAACAGTCAATGCGTTCTACCCTGCCTGCGAAAAGATCGTGCAGGAAGAGATGGACAAATTCGGCAAACTGACCGGCCGCAAGTACAAGCTGGTTGAGTATGCCGGTGCCAAGGACGCCGATCGCGTGGTGGTGGTCATGGGTTCCGGCGCTGACGTCGTGCAGGATACGGTAGAAAACCTGATGAAATCGGGTGAAAAAGTCGGCGTGATCAAGATCCACCTGTACCGTCCATTCCCGCTCGATTCTTTTATCAAGGCGCTCCCCAAAACGGTTAAAAAGATTGCCGTTCTGGATCGCACCAAAGAGCCCGGAGCCCTGGGCGAGCCGCTCTATCTTGATGTCCGTACCGCAATCGGCGAAGCCATGGCTGACGGCAAGTTCAAATTTGACGGTTACCCCGTCATCGTTGGCGGTCGCTATGGTCTCGGCTCCAAAGAGTTTAACCCAGCCATGGCCAAGGCGGTGCTCGACAACCTCAAAGCAAAAAAACCGAAAAACAAATTTGTCGTCGGCATTACTGAAGACGTCACCAACTGCAGCCTGCCGGTCGATTACTCATTCAAGAACCCGATGCCCGGTACATATGAAGCCATGTTCTACGGTCTCGGTTCTGACGGCACTGTTGGCGCCAACAAGAACTCCATCAAGATCATCGGCGAAGAAACCAACAACAACGCACAGGCCTACTTCGTGTATGACTCCAAGAAGGCAGGTTCCATGACTACTTCGCACCTGCGCTTCGGCAAAAAGCCGATCCGCGCTCCCTACCTGGTGCAGGAAGCCGACTTTGTTGCATGCCACAACTTCTCGTTTCTGGAGAAATACGACCTGCTGGCTCGTGCCAAAGACGGCGCGACCTTCCTGTTGAACGCACCGTTTGCTCACGATGAAGTCTGGGATACGATGCCGAAAGAAGTGCAGCAGCAGATCATCTCCAAGAAACTGAAATTCTACGTGATCGACGGCGTCAAGCTGGGCAATGAAATCGGCCTTGGACCCCGTATCAACGTCATCATGCAGACGGCGTTCTTCAAAATATCCAACATCATCCCGCTTAAGGATGCCGTCTCCTCAATCAAGGGCGCTATCAAGAAATCATACGGTAAAGCTGGCGAAGCGGTACTGGAGATGAATTACAAGGCCGTCGATGCCGGTCTGAACAACTTCTACGAAGTCAAGGTCCCGGCTAAAGCGACCAGCAAGCTGAAGATGGCTGCCGCTGTTTCCAGCAAGGCCCCCAAGTTCGTTAAAGAGGTTACCGGTGTTATCGTCGCCGGGCTTGGCGACAATCTGCCGGTTTCCAAAATGCCGGCCGACGGTACGTTCCCGACAGCAACGTCGCAGTACGAAAAACGCAACATTGCTGTTGATATCCCGGTATGGGATGAGAAGATCTGCATCCAGTGCGGCATCTGTTCCTTTGTCTGCCCGCATGCTTCAGTTCGTCTCAAAGCGTACGATGCGGCACTCCTGAAGAAGGCACCCAAAACTTTCAAGTCGGTCGATTGCAAAATCACCGAGATGGCCGGCAAAAAACTGACCGTCCAGGTTGCTCCGGAAGATTGTACCGGTTGCGGCGCCTGCGCATACAACTGCCCGGCCAAGGACAAGCAGAATCCGGAACACAAGGCTCTGGACATGCATTTCCAGCCGCCGCTGCGTGCCACTGAGGCAGAAAACTTCGAATTCTTCCTGTCACTGCCCGATGTTGACGCCAGCAAGCTCAAGCTTGAAACCCTGCGCAGCAACCAGCTGGTCCGTCCGCTGTTCGAGTTCTCCGGCGCCTGTGCCGGCTGCGGTGAGACACCGTACCTGAAACTGTTGACCCAGCTATTCGGCGACCGGATGCTCGTTGCCAACGCTACCGGATGTTCGTCAATCTACGGCGGCAACCTCCCGACCACCCCGTACGCTCAGCGTGAAGATGGCCGTGGTCCTGCCTGGTCCAACTCGCTGTTCGAGGACAACGCGGAATTCGGCTTCGGTATGCGTCTGACCGTTGATCAGTTCACCAAATCAGCTCGTGAGCATTTGTCTGCCCTGGCAGCAACCAAAGGTTTCCCGGCAGCGAAACTTGCCAAGGAAATCCTTTCCGCCGACCAGTCTACCCAGACCGGCATCGAAGCTCAGCGCGTCCGCGTGGAAGAGCTCAAGAAGGCGATCAAAACCAGTAAAGATGCATCAGCCAAGCAGTTGGCACTGTTTTCCGATTACCTGGTTAATAAGTCGGTCTGGTGTATCGGCGGCGACGGCTGGGCCTACGATATCGGTTTTGGCGGCCTTGACCACGTTATTGCCAGCGGCAAGAATATCAACCTCTTCGTTCTCGATACCGAGGTGTATTCCAATACCGGAGGGCAGGCATCAAAATCAACCCCGATGGGTGCCGTAGCACTCTTTGCAGCCGGTGGCAAGCCGGTTTCCAAGAAGGATCTGGGGATGATCGCCATGTCCTACGGTACGGTCTATGTTGCACAGGTTTCCATGGCCAACCCTGCGCAGTGCATCAAGGCAATGCTGGAAGCCGAAGCGTTTGATGGACCTTCCCTCATCGTTGCGTACGCCCACTGCATCGCCCATGGCATCAACATGACCACTGCTGTCGATGAACAGAAAAAAGCCGTGAACTCCGGTTACTGGCCGCTCTATCGCTACAACCCATCGTTGATAGCAGAGTGCAAGAACCCGCTGCAGTTGGACAGCAAGACGCCGACTATCGAATTCAGCGAGTATACCAAAGGGCAGAACCGCTACCGGATGCTGAAGAAAGCAAACCCGGCGCAGGCAGAAGTACTGATGGAGAAAGCAGGCCAGGGAGTCAAGGCTCACTTCGCCTACTATCAGAAACTGGCATCACTCAACTATGATGACACCTGCACGAAGAAGTAGTCAGCACTTGTAAGACATGGTAATATTAAGCCCCCGCAGTATGCTCTGCGGGGGCTTTTATTTTCATCATCCGGAGATACCCATGCTGAACGATACAAATGATCTGGGAGCGGCCCTGTTTAAAACGTGGACGGAAAAGCAGCGCTGTGACGAGATTGAAAAACTGGTGCACGGTTTTCGTAACGGAGTGCCGATCGGAATACTCTGCAAGATGTCCGAGACGGTTGCCGGCGACAAGAAGAAAGCAAAAAAATACCTCAAACAGTTTATGAGTGCCGCCGAACGTAAAGCTGCAATTGAATCAGCACCCGAATCGATGAATCCGCTGGTAAAATCATTTTTAATGTAGGAGCGGTGAACAACATCATGCCAAAGATATTTATCGCGGGTTGTGGCTACATCGGTGAGCGAATGGCACGATCATATCGTGAGTCCGGGGTTGACGTTGTCTGCATGGTCAGGTCACCCGAGCATGGGGCCCGGCTCACTGCTGCCGGGTTTTCCACTATCGTATCAGCTTTTGATGATCCATCCGCTCTCCCGGAACTCGATCTGACGAACAGAATTCTCTTCTATCTGGTCCCGCCACCGGGAGGGGGAATCGCGGACAGCCGCGCCAGAAATTTTATTGCCACGATCGCGCAAGCGGGAAAACCGGCAAAGATCATTTACATGAGTGCGACCTCTGTTTACGGCGGAGACGGGTGCGATGTAGTAACGGAAGAATCACCTGCCGTCCCGGATTCGGCCATGGGAAAGCGCCGTCTCGATGCCGAGTCAGCTTTTCGTGAGTACGGTGCCGCCATGAATATTCCCGTTGTGATCCTGCGGGTAAGCGGCATCTACGGCCCGGGACGTCTGCCTTTAATGCAGATTAGCCAGGGGCAGCCGCTTTTGAATGAGAGCGAGTCGGGCCCAAGCAACCGTATCCACGCTGATGACCTGGCTGCGATCTGTATCTGCGCGGCTGAACAAGGGATTAACGGCGATATTTTCAACATCAGTGATGGACACCCGTCAAGCATGACCTCGTATTTCAATGTCTGCGCGGATGCGCTCGGGTTGCCACGCCAGCCGCAGGTTTCACTGGATGAGGCGCGCCGGACCATGTCTCCGCTGATGTTCTCCTATGTCACCCAGTCACGGATAATCGACAACCGCAGGATGTTGACCCGCCTCAACGTGACACTTCGCTATGAGACCCTGTCAGCTGGTCTTGCCGCATCTGTCCCTCCCGTCCCGATTCACTCTCCCATCCCGGAGGAATAGGGCGGCTCCCTTTGGCTGCTGTTATTGGCAACTTCACCAGGTGGCGGCAGCGTGAGTTAACGTATTTTTATTCGTAATGCCGCTAACTTATCATTTATATTTCTTGCTAAAAGATCAATGGACTGCTATATTTAAGATAGATAAAAACTTGCGAGGATTCCAACGAATCCTCATTGCCCTGGTAACTTCCCCTCCTAGTTGCCAGGGTGTTTTTTTGATTCAGTAAAGGGGTTACGGTTGACGCACCGTAGCTGTTATGCTTTAATCGCAAGGTGGATATTGAAGCCTACATAGCGCTTGGTTCCAATCTCGGGGACCGTGAACTCAACCTGTTGCGGGCCGTTGCCGAAGTCGGCAGAGTGCCGGATAGCAGGGTGACGGCGCTTTCATCGTTTTATGAAACATCGCCGGTTGGCAATGTGAATCAGGAAGCGTTTTACAACGCGGTACTCAAGCTTACGACGCGTCTTGACGCCCGTTCCCTGCTGGTGCACCTGCTACGGATTGAGGCTGAAACCTTTAAACGGGTCAGGACTATCCATCAGGGACCACGCCGGATAGATCTTGACCTTCTGCTGTACGGAGACATGACCATTAACGAAGAACATCTTGTCGTTCCTCATCCACGTCTTGCGGAGCGCCGTTTCGTCCTGCAGCCACTCTGTGAAATAGCCCCGGATCTGCCGCACCCCCTGAGCGGGAAAACCATGTGCGAACTCCTTGCCGCGCTGAAATCCACCGAGACCGTGGTCAAATTGTAACCGGAGGAATGAGCGTGATCCGTTTTTTGATTGTTGCCCTGCTTTTTTACATCGGCTACCGCATACTCATATCGCTGACCTCTGCGAAGCATCCTCCGGCAAAACCTGCCGGGAACCGTGACCCCGGAGAAGAGACCCACCGGGACCCCGTGTGCGGAATCTATGTATCCGAGGAAGCAGCTGTCATCGGCAGACATGACGGCCAGCGGCACTACTTCTGTTCCATGAATTGCCTGGAAAAATACCGTGAACAACTTGATCAGAGTTCACCATCAGAGCCCCGATAAATCGGAATACGTGCGTTTACGAAATTTTTCTACAAAAGTCCGCAGAAATATTTCCAACTTACTAACCATGGAGGAATAGATGAAATTTTTTATCGACACCGCAGATGTACGCGAAATTCGGGAAGCACATGCACTGGGACTGGTTGACGGAGTAACGACCAATCCGTCACTGATTGCCAAATCGGGGCGCAAATTCAAGGATGTCATCAAAGAGATCGTCTCCATCGTTGACGGTCCGATTTCCGCCGAGGTAATCTCGCTGGATGCACCCGGCATGATAAAAGAAGCCAAAGAACTGGTCAAGATCCACAAGAACATCGTCATTAAACTGCCGATGACCCCCGAAGGTCTTAAAGCCTGCAAGGCTCTTACGGATAAGGGGATCAAAACCAATGTGACCCTGATTTTCACTTCCATGCAGGCACTCCTGGCAGCAAAAGCCGGTGCCAGTTACGTTTCTCCTTTTGTCGGCAGGCTTGACGACATTTCACAGGACGGAATGGGCATTATCGAAGAAATCCGCACCATCTTTGACAACTACGGCTACATGGCAGAGATAATCGTAGCCAGTGTTCGCAACCCGATCCATGTACTCAATTCAGCCCTGATCGGCGCCGACATTGCAACTATCCCCTATTCGGTCATGATCCAGCTGGCCAAGCACCCATTGACCGATGCCGGCATCGAGAAGTTTCTGAAGGATTGGGAGAACGTTCCGAAATAACATGTCAGCAGCTCACTCCAAGAAACAATTCCAGCCTCTTTCCATACTCTTCTCCGCCTCCGAGGCCGCCCCTTTTGCCAAAGAGGGGGGGCTCGGCGACGTTGTCGGCGCACTCCCCAAATATCTTGCCCGCATGGGACATGATGTACGGATCGTGTTGCCTCGCTACTACAGCGTTAACCTTGAAAAGTACGGGCTGCAACTATTGCCTGGAACACTTGTCGTACCGATGGGAATTATCGGCCACCAGTACTGCGGCGTTCAGGAGGGGCGTCTGCCGGGAAGCGACGTGCCGGTCTACTTCCTGGAACATGAAGCCTATTACGGACGCTCAGGCCTCTACCAGCAGGGGGGGGAGGGATACCTCGACAACGACAACCGCTTCGTCTTTCTCTCCAAAGCCTCGCTTGAACTCTGCAAAATGCTGGACTGGGCTCCGGACGTCATCCATGCCCATGACTGGCATACCGGGGTCATTCCGGTTCTGCTGAACACCTCCTACCTCCATGACCGATATGTCGGCAATGCCGCGTCCCTGCTGACCCTGCACAACATGCAGCATCAGGGGAATTTCTACCCCGGCCTGATGGATGTGCTCGGCATCGGCTGGAAACATTTCAACTATCTTGAACTGGAAATGGACGATCAGGTCAACCTGCTGAAAGGGGGCATTTATCACTCGACCCTGCTCAACACGGTCAGTGAAGAGTATTCCCGGGAGATTCAGACCGCCGCCTTTGGCTGGGGGCTTGAAGGAGTAGTGCAAGATCGGGCAGCCGATTTGAGCGGCATCCTGAACGGGGTGGATTATGATGAGTGGGATCCGGCAACCGATCCTTACATCGCTGCCAACTATACGGCCAAAACCGTAAAAAAAGGGAAAGCGGCGTGCAAGCGTGGCCTACAGGAAGACATGGGGCTTCCGCAGCGGGACGATGTGCCGCTGTTCGGAATTGTTTCGAGGATGGTCAAGCAGAAAGGCACTGACATCCTGGCAGAGGCGATCCACCGTATTCTCTCGATGGATTGCCAGGTGGTGATGATCGGCAACGGTGAGCCGTGGGCGCATTTCTATTTCGGCGACATTGCCGCCCTGTATCCCGAAAAATTTGCCTGTTATATCGGCTACAGCGAAGAACTGGCCCACAAGGTTGAGGCAGGTGCCGACTTTTTCGTAATGCCGTCCGCCTTTGAACCATGCGGACTGAATCAGATGTATTCCCTTGCCTACGGCACACCGCCGATTGTCCGTGCCACGGGCGGACTGGATGACAGTGTTGAAAATTTCAACGAAGCGGTCATGACTGGCGATGGCTTCAAATTCTGGAACCACAGCGCCACGGCACTGTTCGATACGGTCGGCTGGGCCGCGTGGACTTTCTTCAACAATCCCAAAGGGCTGGCCGCACTCCGCAAAAACGGCATGAGCAAACGGTTTACCTGGGAAGCTGCTGCCCACAAATACGACGAACTCTACCACCTTGCCATCCTGCGTCGTCGTGGTGGAGAGTATTACCGCAACCGTTTCGAATAGTTCATGGCTTCATCCCATCTCCTCCATTTCATCTCACTCCTCGAAGCCAACGGCGAACTTTCCCGTATATCAGCTCCGGTCGATCCCACTCTGGAAATAGCCGCCATTACCGACCGGGTCTGCAAGCAGCCGGACGGCGGCAGCGCGCTCCTCTTTGAACGTCCGGCAGCAAGCCCTTTCCAGGTAATTACCAACCTGTTCGGGTCACCGGGGCGCGTCTGCCATGCTCTCGGGATCGCGGAACTGGACGAATTGACCGTTCGTCTGAGTGTTCTGCTCGACCGGATACCAGAGCTTGATATCACTTCACTCGACCGGCAGATTGCCGCTCTGCCCGAATTCAGCCGCTTTGCCCCCCAGGCGGGTGCGGAACCCGACAATGCGCTGGTCCGGATGACTCCCCCGGATATGACCCGTTTCCCCTTTCTGCAGAGCTGGCCGGAAGATGGCGCCGCTGACGGCCATGGGCGCTACATCACTCTGCCGCAGGTTTTTACCATCGATCCTGAGGGCGGTACGCATAATTGCGGGGTATACCGGGTCCAGCTGCGTGGAAAACGTGAAGCTGCCATCCAGTGGAAAGCGGGCAGCGGTGCTGCCCGGCATGCCGAACAGTTCCACCGGGCAGGAAAGCCCATGCCGGTGGCAATTGTGCTGGGCGGCGATCCGGCAACTCTTTTCAGCGCCATGTTTCCGCTCCCCGGCGACCTTGACGAGATGACCTTTGCCGGCTTTCTGCGCGGCGCGCCGCTGGAGACGGCGCCCTGTCAAAGCGGCCCGTTGCAGGTTCCGACCGGCGCTGAAATCGTTATCGAAGGGTATGTTGAACCGGGCGAGACCGTTACCGAAGGTCCCTTCGGTAACCACACCGGTTTCTATTCTCCTGCTGCTCCCGCGGCACTGTTGCGGGTAACCGCAATCAGTCACCGCCCGGAGGCCATGATCCCGGCAACCGTTGTCGGCCCCCCCCCGATGGAGGACTGCTGGATGGCACAGGCATGGGAGCGGCTGCTCCTGGCGTTTCTGCAACGCTTACTGCCATCGATCAGGGACATCCGCTTTCCGGTTGAGTGGATTTTCCATCAAAGCGCCATCATTTCCCTTGAAAACCCTCAACCCGGCATGGTACGGAACATTTCCGCCCGATTATGGGCTCTGCCGTGGTTCAGTTCGGCACGAATCCTGCTGTTCGTCACGGCCGATGCGGGACCGGCCGGCCTTTCGCTGGCGGCCTGGAGAGCCATCAACATGACTGACTTTACTGACGATATTATCCATGAGCGTGCCTCCGGCCGTCTTGCGGTTGATGCGACCGGCTGTCGTTCGCCCCGCCCCGAGGTGACTCAACCTGCCGAACTGGCAACCCTGGTTGCACGTCGCTGGAAGGAGTATGGGCTTGCGTAACTGTATTTGGTTTTTGCTCTTTTTGCTGCTCGCGCTGCTTCCTGCCTGCTATCATATGCGGGCCGAGGCCGAAGCGATTGCCCCGCGAATCGTCACCATAACGGGACAACCGCTTGATGCAGTGAGAAAAATTCGCGTACTTGTCGAAGATGGCTGGAAATGCCGTATTCTGGAGACCGACACCACCGGAACCGTCCTTATAACGGCTCCCTATCACTTTACCACCGACACCAGCTTCGGACAGCCTGCCGGCGGCCGCAAATACTACACCCAGTTACGGATTGAAGTTCAGCAGCAAAACGGAGCGACAACAGTACACCTGTCGCACTACAACTTCGAAATCCGCACTTCGTATGCCTATAATAAGGAAGGGCAGGTTGGTACCATGTACAAACATTATCCCTACGAAGAGTATCCCGGCATGTTTGACCTCGATCTGATCAATCGCGAAATGGACCGGGTATCGGCCGATATTCAGCGATTATTCAAGGAGTACAAGTAACCGTGACTGACATCGTCTCAAAAATCAGCATTTTTTTGGAAATGATCAAATTTTCCCACACGATTTTTGCTCTCCCTTTTGCCCTGACCGGTGCACTGTTGGCCGCTGGAGGCGTCCCCTCCATCCGCCAGACGCTCTGGATTGTTCTGGCCATGGTCGGTGCCCGCACCGCAGCCATGGCGATGAACCGGCTGATCGATGCCGAAATTGACGCCCGCAACCCGCGCACTGCCGTCAGAGCCATTCCCGCAGGGCTGATCGGCAAGGGACTGACCCTGTTTTTCATAGTTGCGGCAACCGCCTTGATGATGCTTGCCGCGCAGATGCTTAACCCCCTCTGCCTCAAACTCTCGCCGATCGCACTGTTCTTTCTGGTACTCTATTCCTATTGCAAACGCTTCACGGCACTGGCCCATGTTGTGCTCGGCATCTGCCTGGCCGCAGCCCCGATAGGAGCCTGGGTTGCAATTCGAGGCACTGTTGACATGGCGGCGCTTGTGCTGGGAGGTGTGGTGCTGTTCTGGGTTGCGGGATTTGACATTCTGTACGCACTCCAGGATCTTGAATTTGACCGGTCAGCCGGACTGCATTCCATCCCGGTTCTGCTTGGCGTAAAAGGTTCGCTTCTGGCTGCAAGGTTATTCCATCTGATCATGATTGCCCTACTTTTCACGCTGTTCATGCTCATGCATCTG
Organism: Pelobacteraceae bacterium; assembly: GCA_041675485.1. Classification (GTDB taxonomy): domain Bacteria; phylum Desulfobacterota; class Desulfuromonadia; order Geobacterales; family Pseudopelobacteraceae; genus JACRCG01. The sequence goes on from JBAYTT010000014.1 coordinate 36,618, forward strand.
GGAACGGTTTTCCTGATCGGGATATTTGTGACGATCGCCATGCTGTTGTACGAGCACTGGCTGCTGAAGGATGAAGATCTGAAAAAACTGGACGCGGCGTTTTTTAACATGAACGGATACATCAGCGTTGCTATCGTGCTGTTTACGGCGGCTGATATTTTTACGAGGTAAGCCATCCATGCAGAAACACATCTTTATCGCCCTGACCGGCGCCTCCGGCTCGATGTATGGTCTTCGTTTGGCAGAGCAGCTCTGTCTGAACGGTTTTCAGGTAACATTCAGTGCCAGCTGCAGCGGGACGATCGTCTGCCGTGAAGAGACCGGCCTTGATCTTTCGGGTGACCTGGATAAAGCGCTGCAGCGCCTGCACGAACATCTCGAGATCGATTCCGGCATCCGCCTGGTGCATCCGGACGACCTGTTCTGCGGCGCAGCCAGCGGATCGTCCGCCCCTGATGCGCTGGTGGTCTGTCCCTGCAGCATGGGGACTCTGGCGCGCATCGCGGCCGGCACATCCGGCAATCTGATCGAACGGTGCGCCGATGTCATGCTCAAGGAGCGCCGGCCACTGTTGCTGGTTCCCCGGGAAACGCCGCTTTCCGATATCCACCTGGAAAACATGCTGAAACTTTCCCGTGCCGGAGCGCGGATCATACCGGCCATGCCCGCCTTCTACGGCAGACCGGAATCGGTACTGGATCTGGTTGATTTTGTCGTGGGGAAAATTCTCGATCAGCTGGGGATTGAGAACGACCTTTATAAGCGCTGGGGTACCGAATAAGCATTTTCCGGAAAAACCAAACCATTTTATTTCACGCAACGACGCAACGTTTTAAAACCATGAATAAATCATTGTTTAAAGCCTTCCGTAGCGTCGTTGCGTCGTCACGTGAGAAATGCCTTGCCTGAGCCCTGTTCATACACTCCTTCAAACATCGCTGCCTACCTGAACAAACGGGCGGCTGGTGTCCCCTGGAAGATCGTCGAGCCACCATCGCGCACCTTTTCCGGCGCCATCGTCATCCCCGCACTGGCTGAAGCGGCCAATCTCCCCCTGACACTTGAATCGCTTTCCCGCAACCCAGCCGAACTGCTGGAACGTTTCGCCATCCTGATTGTCGTCAACCAGTGTACCGATGCTTCAGAGGCTGAATCCGCCGACAACCGCATCACCCTGGAAAACCTGCCGCTGTGGCAGCGACAGTTCGGTTTGAACAATCTGTTCCGCGTGGATGCCGCTTCGCCGGGAAACGAACTCCCCCCGAGGCAGGGGGTCGGACTGGCACGCAAGATCGGCCTTGATCTGGCACTGTCTCTGCTCGATTACCGGAGCAACGACCCGCTCCTGATCTGCCTTGATGCCGACACGGTCGTGCAGCCGGACTACCTCGCAGCCATTACGAATCACTTTAGGAACTCCCTTTCAGGCGGCGTCAGTATCCCCTACCGCCACCGTCCTGCAAAAGATCCGGCAGGCCAGTCGGCCATCGACCGCTACGAGCTGTTCCTGCGGACGTACGTACTGGGGCTGGAACAGGCAGGCTCTCCCTATGCCTTCCATACCGTCGGCAGCGCCATGGCCTGCCGCGCCTCGGCATACGTTGCCGCCGGCGGCATGAACCGCCGACTGGCCGGAGAGGATTTCTATTTCCTCCAGCAGGTGCATAAAACATCCGGTGTTGCCACATTGCCGGGAACGGTCGTGCACCCCTCCCCCCGCTCATCGCACCGGGTTCCCTTCGGCACCGGGCGTTCCGTCGGCGATATGCTGGTTGAGGGTGAACAGCGGCTCCTCTTCTATCAGCCGGTAGTTTTTTCGATAGTAGGAGAGTGGTTGGCGTGCGTAGCCGGACAACCCGAAGCGGATGCAGCAATCCTGCTGGCTGCTGCGTCCGGGATTGATCCGGTCCTGCGCGTGATTCTGGAAGAGGCTGATTTCGGTACCGCCTGGAGAAACCTGCAGAAAAACAACCGCGACTCTACGAAATTGCTGGCGGCGTTCCACGGCTGGTTTGACGCGTTTCGCACCATGAGGCTCATCCATGAATTGAGCGACCGTTCCTATCCCCGCATCGCTCCGAAAATGGCCGTTGCTCCGCTGCTGGAGCACGCCGGGCACACTGTTCCAGCAACCGTTTCCGGACAGCTTGAGCTGTTGCGAAGGCTGCAGGGAGTGACACTGTCATGGGACGCACCAGATTATATATTGACTTAGAACCGGAAAACTTTCATAGTCAGATGTCTTAATTAAAACTGAATACCAGCACCGAAAAGGCAAAATCCGGGGGACCGGATGACGCAAAGCCACCTGCCCAGGACGGGAAGAGGGGTTATCGAAGCGACTGAATGGCGTTGAATTTCAACTCCTGCCAAGCCTGCCTTTTCGAGTGAAAAGCGGGTTTTTTGTTTTTGTTCCGACTGAAATCATTATACTGCAGAGGTGTTTCAACATATGGAGTTAGTCGCTGCTGATACCGTCAACAAACCCGTGGCCCCCCTGCGCCAAGACTCACCAAACAGCAATAAAAAGGTAAAAAAAGCAGCCCCCCCTCCCACCGACAGTGTCACTCTGTCAACGTCTGAAGCGGCCCGAAACTCCTTAAACAAGGAAAAATCGCCTTCAATTCCCGTTTCTCGCGAAGAAATGGCTGCATTGTTTGAGTCGTTTTCAGAATCATTCCGGTTCTCCGTAAAAGCTTGACCCCGCCTGCACTGATCACGATTCGCACGTCTCCGCCCCTTTCCACCCTGCGCCGCTCACGGCCCCACCACGCATTACAACGGCACAACCGCACCCATTTCCGGAATACTCCGGAATCTTGACCCACGTCATCAAAATAATCCTCCGACTGCGCTAAGGTAGAAACATCACAGGCACGGGAGGTGCAGATATGGAATTCAAAAACAATCTTGGCGACAGGGCTATTCAGGATGTGATGCAGAGCTATCCGGAGATCGGCGACATACTGGGCCGCTTCGACATCGGCTGTGTCACCTGCAAGGTCGGCATCTGCCTGCTGAAGGATGTCGTATCGATCCATGGACTGTCCAAGGACGACGAAGCAAAAATCGAACAGGAAATTAACCGTTATCTAACCGAAAAAGGAGAATAATCATGGGAAATCTTGGCTGCGGCTGCCCCGGCAGTATGGCGAAAGTAATTGAACGACCCGAAACAACAGACACGGCGCAGGGCAAGGCACCTTCGGAACTCCGGCAATGGCCGGTACAGCTTCACCTGGTGCCGCCAACCGCCCCCTATTTCCAGAATGCGGATATCCTGATCTGCGCCGACTGCGTGGGCTTTGCCATGGGGAGCATGCACCATGAACTGCTCAAAGGGAAAGCGCTGGCAATTGCCTGCCCGAAACTGGACGACACCACCGCATACGTTGACAAACTGGCCCACATCTTCAGCGTCAACGCGATCAAAAGCATCACGGTAGCAATCATGGAAGTCCCCTGCTGCCGCGGTCTGGATATAATGGTTCGTGAGGCACTTGGCAAAAGCGGAATGGATATCCCGCTGGAGAGTTTAGTGATCGGCATCAATGGAGAGCGGAGGAACTGATGAGTACTATCAACCCCAAAAAGGATATTACCCAGGCACTGGTTAGCGAACATCGCCTGATACTGCGGATGATAACCCTGCTGGAGCGAAACGCACCACTGACCGCGGAAGGCAGGTACCCCAACTGGAAGTTTTATCTTGATGGCATTGATTTTATCCGCAACTATTCCGACCGTTTCCATCATGCCAAGGAAGAAGATGTCCTCTTCGAAGCGCTGGTGAAGAACGGCATGCCGCGTGAGCACAGCCCGATAGCCGCCATGCTGATGGAACACGACCAGGGGCGCGCCTTTGTCAAGGGAATGGA
>JBAYTT010000015.1:0-38951 GCA_041675485.1 Pelobacteraceae bacterium
TCGCGTTTTCATCAAACCTTTCTTGATGCCTTACACTTTTTCCCCCATCAGCAAGCATACGTCAAGCATCGTCGCGGAGGTTTATCGTATTTCTCCCTAGTTAAGTATCGTACCCCCCTTGTCAGACCGGTGCCGAGAGCGGCGTCGATCTATTCTACAAACTGGAGTTCAAGTAAGGCAAGGCGTATGGAAGTCTTTGGGCCTGCTTGGGAGGATAAAACGACTGGACCAATGTAACTGCATGTATTTCTGAAAGCATCCCTCCCAACCGGGGAGGGAATTATCCATGTGTTCCATTGGTGCTCGGGGGGTACAGATGAAATGTCCTAATTGCCAAAACAGGAAGATTGATGTCTATGAAGCTCGTGGTTTTACCTCAAAGGAAAGCCCGATAAAAGAATGCACCTGCGGACATGTCTGGCGGCTTATTCCTATCGACGAGAACAGCAGCCGAATAGACGTAATAAAGCAGGGGAAATCATCGTTCACCGGTTGACGTTGTCACGCCATTCGACTGCGCCGAAATGCGAATCTCCGGTGAACGTATAGACAAGGCTTAAGGTCCCGTCACTTTGATACCTGCTGGGCAGGGTACCATATTGTGAATTGCGCATCGACTCGACAAATTGAAGTCCCAATCCGTGGCGACCGTATACCCTGATGTTGAAGGCCGTCTTGAGGCGGACAATCGTTTCAGAGCCGCCGGCGGTATCGTACGCTGTGCTGCCTATGGTGGTATAGTGGCCCGTGCCGCTGACATAGTAGCCACGCCCGACCAACTCAAGTGCTGCCCGGTGCCCAAAGAGCAGGCGAAGTGCAAGGAGTCCCTGCGGGGCAACTCCGTAATGGTAGTCCCGTTCCCCCGTGGCGCCCGGAGTCGTTCCTGCGGCGCCGAAGCCGACACCTCCCAGAAGAGAACCCTGCAGTGCCACACCAGGAGCCACCCAGAGCTGACCGGTCGTACCGAGCGAGAGGGCCGAGGTTGAGACGCGGAAGGCGGTTGGTGCCAGGTAGTCGTAGCTTCCGTACAGCCCCCAGACCCCGCGATAGTCATTCCCTGCATGATAATCCTTACCGTAGAGCAAACCGCGCAGCAGGACGCTGTCAACCGGGTTGGCCGGTTTGCCGCGACTGCTTACCTCAAAGTCGAAATAGTCCATGGGACGAGTGTAGCTATACCCCGGTTTACCGGGAAGGCCGTAGGACATGCCGAAGTCCATGGTCGCATCAAACTGCGCAATGTCGCTCGTGCTGGAGCCCACTTGAAAACGCCAGAAGGTGGCCGGATTGAGACTCGGAAACTTTGTCTTGTACCGGTCACCGAAAACCGTACGGTTGAAAGCGGTTGGTGGCGATATTATCGCCGCAGCTGCCTCATGCCAGACATCGGGTTTGGAGCCGCCTTCGTTGAGCACCAGCTCCGCCATCCGGAACAGCGCCTCGCCAAGAAGACTTCCCGCGTTGCCGGTCGTGATCTGGTCATTGATGGAGGGAGGATCCGTCTCACCGGCCATCTTCCACATGAAGCTACCCACGTTGCTGTAGGCCAGTGACTCCCAGAAACCGAGGCCGGTGGAACGCGCCAAACCATACATGGTTGCTCCCTGATAGGGATGGGCAAATTGGTTGATGTTGAAAGGATCCTTATCGAAGACCCAGTTTTGTTTTTTCAGGTGATCCCATGTGCTGGAAAGGGTCGAACTGTACACCTTTTTTCCGTCCTCCATCTGGTTCGGATAGGTCAGCCGGTCGTAGACGCTGAGCAGCCCAAGGAAACCGGTGACCTCAAGGGCAGGAATGAGATAACTCTTGCGGGGCATCTGCTCCCAGGGAATGACCGTCTCCGGAGCAATGGCAGCTGGTTTGGGCGGGTCGGGCGGATTTTCAGATGTAATGACGTTGCTTTGCGAATACTTTACCCGCCTCCAGTTGTACCCACTGCCGCCAGCATCTGGATCAGCCGGTTCCGGAGAGGGCGTTGCCGGGGCGGCAATGGCTTCTGATACACCTGCTGCTCCGGAGTCAGACACCGGGTTATCATGGCGGGTTATCAGTTCTTCGGCTATCCCGGCGCCATCCGGGTTTGCATACGCCGGAACAGCGACACCTGCTGAAATACATAAAAAAGGAATAAGTATTTTTGAAATCATGGCGTGTGCCCCGGGTTGGCTATGAGAGATAGCTTCTTAATGAATCGGCAGCAGATATATGGGTTGTCAGAAGGAACGCTGAAAGCGCAGTCCGAGAAAATCCGGGCCGATAACCGGTGCAAGGTAGCTCGCATTTTCCGGAGTGACCGTGAGCAAGGCGACGCCATACGCCAATGCACCGGCCGCAATGACATCACGCCAGTGGTGCTTGTCTTCCTCAACGCGAACATACGCAATGTAAGCGGATGCAAGATACGCGGGAGTGCCCCATTTCCAGCCATAGCGCTGCCCCATGAAGGTCGCGCCGGACATCGCGACGGCCACGTGGCCGGAAGGAAAACCATAACTACCGCCGTTTGGACGTCTACCCAGGCTGGTTTCGTTGAATCCGAGCCGGAGGGCCGACGTAAGAACCTGATTCACTCCGATGTTGCGCAACCACTGTTTCTGCCCCTCGGTATCGTCCGTAAAATAGGCGACGGCCAAGCCGGTCAGGGGAACAACGCCCGTCAAGATGTCTGTCGCAAGGATATCAGGCCCGTTCCCGGCAGTAGCAGTGGCGGCTGGCAAGACAAGCGCCGCGGTCATCACGCATAAAAGCAGGCATCTGGTCATGATAGTACTCATGGGTGAAATCTCCTCTGGTAAGGGGCCTCGAAAAAGCAGGGCACTGCTTAATATATTAGAAGAGTGAATGGCAACTTACGTGCCAGACAGTGGGAGTAGACATTGAAGATGCAACAGTCTTATTTTGTTGGAATATGTTGAAGGGGATCGTTTGGTGAGAGACAAAAACCGTCAGAGGCAGCTGTCGTGTTTAACACATCTGCCATATCTGACGGCTCATTGCTCCTAAAGTATTTTTTCAGGGAGGGATCATATCAGGTCGAGATTACAACCTGACGTTTTTAGACCACGTTGAACATTCACAGTTTTGTGGACAGTCGGGAATTCGATACCAAAGGTTTAACGTCAGATATTTCTGATACTATCACGAATGTACCAGCGAGGTCATTTCAAAAAGTCGCGCCGTGACAGCCAACTGTTCGGCCCTGCCCAGAACCAGTACAATATCTTCTGCCTGAAACTGCCACACCGGGTCCGGATTTGAATTTATCTCGTCTCCCCGCCGGATCACCAACACCGAGGCTCCGCTGCGCTCGCGGAGAAGGCCGTCCCGCAGCTGTGTCCCTTCGACTTCCGAACCCGGTTGTACCCTGAACGTGGCCAGTTCCACCCCGGAAAGAAAACCGGTGATTCCGGTGGCATGGCTGTGCCTGCGGCTGATGCTGCGGAACATCTGGTATGAATCCCGCCGTATATCGGTGATGCAGCTTTCTATCTGGTCATGCGGCACCAGATAACTGCGCAGTACGCGCGAAAAGATCTCCACCGAAGTTTCGAACTCCTCTGGCACAACGTCGTTGACCCCTTGCTGGTAAAGCGGTTCCATTTCCGCCACGTACCGGGTTCTGACAATCATATGAAGTGATGGCCGCATGCTTCGAGCCTGATCAACCACCCGGCGGGTAGCCGTAGCATCGGAAATCGCCACCACCATGACCCGGGCTTTTTCAATCATGGCATGGTGCAGTATTTCAGGACGGGAGGCGTCGCCGAAAATGATGTGCGTCCCCTTCTTACGCTCAACCTTGACGGTATGATGGTTGGTCTCTAGTGCAATATAGCGGATGCCGTTTGCATCCAACACCCGGGCCAGGTTTCTGCCGTTTACGCCAAAGCCGACGATGACGACATGATCTTCCATCGGAAAACGGTCATGGCTGACACCGCTTACCCTCGTGCCGCGCCTGAGGGCAGCCGGAAGGAGGGAAGAAATTTTATTGGCCAGCGGTTCGGCGAATTTCACTGAAACCGCCGTCAACGCCATCGTAGCAACCGAGGCCGCCAGAAACAGCTGGTATTGCTCTGCATTGAGCAGGCCGTACTTCTGTCCGGACTGAGAGAGCACGAAGGCAAACTCTCCCACCTGGGCAAGGAGCAGACCGCTGATAAGAGCAGGCCGGGGAGGGAATTTAAGAATCAGGGCAGCGCCGCTTGCCACGACTCCTTTAATCAGAATGATCGCAACAATTATCAGCAGCACCGTCATCGGATGCTTCACCAGCGTAGCCGGATCCAGCAGCATCCCCACCGAGATGAAGAACAGGCTGATGAACGCATCACGGAACGGGATGATGTCCCCCATGACCTGATGACTGTATTCGGATTCGGAGATGGCCAGGCCGGCGATGAAAGCGCCCAGAGCCATGGAAAGTCCCACCTGGGCCGTAAGGAAGGCGGTGCCGAAACCGACGAAAATGATGGTCAAAATAAACAACTCGCGGCTTCGTGTCTTGACGACCTGATTAAATATCCAGGGGACAGCAAAGCGGGCGCTGAAATGTGCGACCACCACGACGGCAAGCGCCTTGCCTAAAACCATCACAATGCCGACTACCCCATTGCCTGCTCCGCCCAGAAAGGGGGTGAACAGCATGAGCGGCACGACGCACAGATCCTGGAATATCAGAATACCCAGGCAGGCTTTGCCGTGCGGAGAGTCCATCTCACCGGCATCCATCAGCAGCTTCATCAGGATGGCAGTGCTGGAGAGTGAGACCAGGAAACCGAAAAACGCGGACTGCTGCCAGGAAAACCCGAGTCCGATCCCCAGGAGAGCCACCACGGCAATGGTAACGGCAACCTGCACCCCACCCCCCCACAGCACCAAATGCTTGATCCGGAGCAGCTCCTTCAGGGAAAACTCGATGCCGATGGTAAACAGCAGCAGCACGACCCCAATCTCGGCCATCTGTTCAACCTGGTGGGTATCCTTGATAAGCCCCACGGCATACGGGCCGGCCACGATGCCGGTGCAGAGAAAGCCGATGATGGAAGGGAGCCGGATCTTGCGAAAAAGAACCACGGTCACAAGTGCCAGCCCGAACAGCAGCACCAGATCCTTCAAAAGATTGAATTCCATACGTCACTCCATGTGCTGATGCGTTTGCCGCATCCTTTTTCTGGCCGATCTGGACTCCAACTCTACAACAATCGGACTTGCGATAAAGACCGATGAATATGTCGCGACTACGATCCCGGTAACAAGCGCAAACGCAAAGTCGTGAATAACCTCACCACCAAATAGTAACAGGGAAGTGGCAGCAAGGAAGGTAGTCAAAGAGGTCACGATGGTTCGCGATAACACTTCGTTGATACTGCCATTGAACACCTCGGTAAGCGGTGCATTCAAGTTCTTATGCAGATTTTCCCGGATACGGTCGAAAACCACAACCGTATCAGTCAGCGAATAACCGGCAATAGTCAACACGGCGGTAATAAACAATAAATTTATCTCTTTATCGAGTACATAAAAAACTGCAAACATCGCCAGAATGTCATGGAATGTAGATAACGTAGCTCCAATGCCGAACTTTACGTCAAAGCGCCAGGCAATATAAAGAACGATGCCGAGAAGAGAGATCCCCGTAGCTATCAGGGTATCTTTTTTTAGTTTGTCGCCAATTGAGGGGCCAGTTTCTGTTGAGCTTTCTACGGTAAAGGTATTTCCGGGAAACTCTTTAGCAAATGTCTGGGTTATTGCATCGGCAACTGGCCCTGATGCCACGGTGGCCTTTCGCGTTTTTACGAGCAGTTGGTTGCTCCCGGTGATTTCTTGAAGTAAGGCTTCTTTCAGGTCGTGGCTCGCGAGTGCGGCACGGGCCTTCTCAATTGGTATTGGCTGGGTAAATTTGAGTTGTACGACCGTTCCTCCGGAAAAGTCGATACCCATATTGGCCGTGTTTGTCGCCACTTTAATGATGCCAATGATGCCTATGATCGAAATAATACCAGAAATCACGAAAGACATTTTTCTTTTACCTATGAAATCGATTGAAGTCTTTTTTATAAGTTCCATTATATCCCCTATATGCTGAGTTTTTTCACATCAAGCCTGCTGAACACAAGGCCGAAGACTGTCTTTGTCGCCAGAAGTGAGGTGAAGAGGTTGATTATGATGCCAAGACTCAGTGATACGGCAAACCCCTTGACGGGACCCGTCCCGAACTGGAAGAGAACTGCTGCCGTGATCAAAGTTGTCACATGTGAATCCATGATGGTCATAAATGCTTTATCGTAACCGGCATTCAGACTCGCCCACGCGGATTTACCGAGCTTTACTTCCTCTTTGACGCGTTCAAATATCAGTACGTTCGAGTCAACGGACATGCCGATCAGCAGTACGATGGCTGCGATTCCAGGCAGGGTTACTGTTGCTCCCAAAGCTGCCAGGGCGCCCAGCAAGTACACGACATTCAGGACCATACCGAAATTTGCCACTAAACCGGACATCCGATAATAGATCGTCATAAATATTATAACGAGTGCAACACCGACACCACAGGCAAGCAATCCCTTTTTGATCGAATCCTGACCAAGTGAGGGGCCTACGGTGACATTCTGGATGATCTTCACCGGAGCGGGCAGCGACCCGGCACGGAGCACGATTGCCAGGTCCGCAGCATCTTTTTCGTTAAATGACCCGGAAATCTGGGCACTACCGCCGGAAATTCTTTCCTGAATAACCGGCGCTGAATACACTGTATTGTCGAGAATGATTGCAAATCGTTTTCCTACGTTGGCAGCCGTTACCTGATCAAAGAGTCTGGCTCCGGTACTGTTGAAATCAATTGCCACATACGGTTTGTTGAACTGCGAATCAATCCGCACTTGGGCGTCTGTTAAAAGATCACCCGTGATGATGGCTTTTTTGTTGACGACCAGTGGTGATTCCGTAACGGCGCCGGTGCCAGGGTCTGTCCGTTTCTCCATCAGAATCTCGCTGTCATCCGAAGGTGTTCCGAATGATGAGGCACCATCATGCACGAGTTTGAATTCGAGTCGCGCAGTTTTTCCGATCAGTTCAATGGCCCGATTTGCGTCTTTGATGCCGGGAAGCTGGACAGCGATATGATTGATCCCTTCACGCTGTATGGCCGGTTCTGAAACGCCGAATTGATCGATACGATTTCGGATGGTTTCCAATGCCTGGGAAACACTTTTATCCTTCTTGTCTTGTGCAGCCTTTTCGTTAAGCTTGAAGCGAATGCTGACAAAGCCTCCTTCTTCTGTTGGTGGTGCTGTCTCAAAGTCAGGGTATTTTTTGCCGATCAGATTTTTTACCGTTTCCGCTGACAGCTTGTCGTAGAGCACTACCAGAACATTATCTGCTCCGTCACGGGCTACTTTCTTTACATGGATGTTCTGGGCTCGCACTGATTCTTCCAGGTCTCCGGCAATTAAATCCAGGTATCCTTCCAGCGCTTTTTGAGTTTCTACTTCAAGGACGAGATGAGTCCCTCCCTGCAAATCAAGTCCGAGACTGATTTTGTCTTTTGGCATATACCCTTTCCACCAATCAGGAAGCTGGGTAACCATCGTTGGAGTCAGGAAAAACAGGGATAGTACTATGAATGCAAAAACCAGACTCATGCGCCAGGCAAGGTCTTTTGTCATGGGAAATGCTCCTTTGATATGTGGTAGAGAAACGTACGAAACGCAGCATCGGTACGCAGCAGCAGTTGTTGGTTGCTGAAGCATGCACCACGAATGACGCACTCCAATTGGCAACTCTGCTTAAAACAAGAGCCATTACAGGCGAACAGGCGGATTCATCACTTTGAAACGGGAGTGAGTAAACCTGCAGGAAAGCCGTTGTCAGATTGGAAATGGTGGCGGTGCGCGGGTGGAACAACTGGATCTGGGGAGGGAAACAGCTCTTTGGGAGTCCTGAATAAACCGTGTTGCAGTAAAAGCCACAGGTACCTTGAGTTCATATGAACTCTGATTGAGGGCAATAAATGGTGCGTACTTTGCAAAATGTACGTGAGCAGTGATCCCTTGGGTTTTGGATATGGCGCTGTTACGTTCTTTTGAATTTTCATGAGGGGAACATACAGGCGCAAGTATACCGTTGAAAGTCAGAATGACAAAAACCGCCAGAGTGACAAACCATCTGGATTGCTTCCGAATATGTAATTGCCTGCACGTTTTCATACTAAGAGCCTGAGTATTTCCTCGGAAAAATGCTGTCTATTATTTTTGTTACTATTCATATCCAAGTTGAACCGACGCAATTATCTCCATTGATTCAGCGCCAGAATGACCGGCAAAATGGCCCGCGCCCCCTCTACCACAGAGGCACGTGGTGCGCGGGCTATGGTGACGCTGATGCCCGTCCGCTGTTCGAAAAATTCCCGTACTCCGGGAATTAGTGCCCCACCGCCGGTAAGACATATGCCGCTCTCAATGATCTCGCACCCCAGATCATGGGGCAGATCTCGTAAAAAATCTTGTATAGTATCTGCCAACTCTTCCAACACCGACTGTAAGGCATTCGCAGTCAGTATGCTCCCTGGATGGACAACAGAGCGGTCACAGCCACATGTCCGCATCAACATATTTCCAAACGTGTCGCTGAACTCCGTACATCCTGACTCCTGTGCGGCAGCAACGATAGCCCGTCGCATGCGGTCGCAGCCAACTCTGATAGCGCAGGTAGCACGGATTTTACTGGAGCGTATGACTGCACAGTCAGTTACTCCTTCGCCAATATCAATTACCATCTGCGCATATTGGGAAGAAACGTCAATACCTGCCCCGATAGCGGCGGCAAGCGGTTCAGGAATTAAAGATATTGATGCCGCTCCTGCTTTCATAATGGAGCCGATCAACAGCTCCCGTTCTTCTTTGCTTGCATCGCTGGGAGCACAGGCCAAAACACACGGTTTGACCATGCCAAACTTCCGTGTTCGATCCAAAAGCGGCTTCAATATCAGAAGTGCTGTTTCGTCATCAACGACAACACCGTCGCGGAGGGCACGTCTCGTACCGATTCGCGAGGGCCGTTCAATTAAGGGTGCCATCCCTGCAGCGATACGTATCGTTGCAGTCCCGACATCCAGTGCGACGTGCTGTCGCCACTGTCCTGTGTGGAACACGGGCATTACTTCGATCCTTCCATTTTTTGTTCCCGCTACCTTCTGATAGTTACGTATCAATAAAATAGCGGGCTATGAAAATGTGCAATTGGTTACAGTTAGTTACAACGACTGATAGCCATACCAATAACTGGATTAATTGTCGTACGACGCATCAGCATCAGGCCAGAATAATCACAGATAGACTGGCACCTTACAGTGCAAAGCTACCAGTGAGTTATGGTCGAGTAGAGTAACTATGCAGGAAAGAGTTATACTGGTGGTGCGCGGGTGGAATAACTGGATCTGGTGAGGGAAATAGCACTTTGAGAGTGCTGAATAAAACGTAGTGCGGTAAAAGAAACAGGGGCTTTGAGTACATATGAACTCTGATTGATGGCAATAAATGGTGCGTATTTTGCTAAATGTACGTGAGAAGTGATCCCTTGGGTTTTGGATATGGCACTGTTACGTTCTTTTGAATTTTCATGAGGGGTACATACAGGCGCAAGTATACCGTTGAAAGCCAGAATGGCAAAAACCGCCAATGTGACAAACCATCTGGATTGCTTCCGAATATGTAATTGCCTGCGTCTTTTCATATTGAGAGCCTGAGCATGTTTCTTTTAGTACATCCACCTTACAACCACTCAATACTTGCTGAAACGGCCGGGCTTGTCAACCTGAATGTGTATATCGGGGAGTAGGTTACGCAGAATACTTCATCAGGTTGAAGTCAGTATTTATGGATTATTAGCAAATCACAAAAATGTTAAGGCACGGTTAAGGCACAGACATGTTTGGTTTGGTACAGGGTGGGCTTTGGTGAGTCAGTAAAGGTGTGGAATAAATAGTCGCAAAGAGGCATAAAATAAGGGCCAGGTACTTGACCTGGCCCGTGTATTTTTTGGAGCGGGAAACGGGATTCGAACCCGCGACTTCAACCTTGGCAAGGTTGCACTCTACCACTGAGTTATTCCCGCTTGCGAGACCAGATGTATAACAAATCAGAATTTACTTGTCAACTTTTTTTCTATATTTGACTACTCAATCATGACTATTTTATCTGTAAAACAAATCTCACCCCGTTGTCACATCGCATAAATCGGGCGGACACGATATAAAGGATGAGTGCATATTTCATCGTCCCATTTTAAAAAGAATGTGGCGAATCAGTTCAGGGCGAAGTAATTTATGCAGCCGCAGGGGATGAATATTGGAAAGCAGAATATTGGCAGGCGCGACGCAGGTAAACCAGCACATCGGGTGTTTGCCATCCTTTATTCTGCCTCTCAGATTGTCGGCTGCGGGTGAATACCAGATTTCTCGAAAAGAGGATGACAACAGATTGCCCATTTTTTCAAAGGCCACCGGACACGAATAGACATCGCCGTTGGGATGAATTTGCACTGATGTGTATGCGGCAACGCAACGGTAACGATACAAGGAGGACGGGTCCCGAACAAAAGAACCAAAATGGGCAAAATACTCATCCATCATCGGAAACATATCGGAAAAGTCACGCTTCAATAGCGCAAGCTGTTCCTCAAAGCGAGGTATGCTGCTGTCGCTCAACGTCAGGTCTTCAGGCAGCGAGAACTCCATATCAGCACAATTATGGGCTGGCTGGATGGTCACGCCATCAACATTGGCAGCTCGTGCCAATCGCACCAGATCCACCAGTTCTCCAACGTTGCGATTATTGACGGTGCAGTTAATAAATATTTTAGGCCGGTCTTTTCGGACGTTACGAATGCGTTCGATAGCCTTGAAGGTCTTCTCAAAACTCCCGGGCACTCCCCGGATATAGTCATTGGTCTCAGCATTTCCGCCATCAAGCGACAGGTAGATCATGTCGAGACCGGAATCCACAATGCGTTCAGCCATGGCCTCGGTGATAAGCAAACCATTACTGTTGACACTGGTCGTCAGCCCAACCTTCCTGGCGTGCTTGAACAGCTCAAAAATATCCTTGCGCAAGAAAGGTTCTCCGCCCGAAAAAGCCACGCTGAATGTTCCCATTGCCGCCAATTCATCGAGAAGAAGCTTTTCCCGCTCCAGCGGCATATTATCGGTACCTTCAAGGGCTTGCCAGCGGTCGCATGTCACGCATTTGGAGTTGCATCGATACAAAATGTCCCATTGTACTTTAAGCGGACCGGCCAGTGGTCTGACCCCACCGGATGCAAATTTGAGAACATTGGCGATTTGAAGAAGTTTTTTCATCATTTGGCTATCCTGGCATACGCGTTCCGCAGTTTATCTTTAAAAACATGGTAGCTGAAATTTGCCTCGACATACTCTTCTGCTGCGTTTCCCAAGCGTACGCGTAAGGACTCGTCACTAATCAATCGTGCAATCGCATGGGCAAAATTTTCTGGATCAGCTTCAGCCAAAACCGAGATAGAGTCATTCAATACCTGTGTATGAGTTTTAAGGCGAGTTGCCACGACCGGGATTCCGGACTGCAGGTACGAATATAGTTTCATCGGTGTATTGCTGCCGAGAGTGCGTGGTGACACCAGAACCGTTGCAAGTCCCATGAATGCAGGCATCTCTTCCATGGGACGCCGGCCAAGTATACGAACATGTGACCCAATACCCATGGTATCGACCGTGCGTTGCACCTCCTCTACCTGACCCGACTGTCCTCCAACCAGAAGAAACAGCACGGTGGGGTTCAAGCGGATAACCAGCGGGATACAATCCAGCAAAAGGTCTATGCCTTGATAATGCTCAAACGTCCCTGTATAGACAACACACGGGGCGTCTCCAAGCAGCAGCTCTAATCTGATACGCCGAATGTCGTCGTCGAGTGTAAGCGGCGCCTTTTCTGAAACCGGAATATCCTCTAGAACGGAGACTCGAGTATCCGGCGAAATGCCCGATACCCTCTCGCTCAGTGCCGAACATACCGCGATAACCAGATCCGATTTAAAAATCGTCCACCGTTCCAGACACTCCGCCAGCCATAAAACAGGAGCAAGGGTCCATACGGGCGAACGGGATTCCTGAAGTTGCTCGGGAATGCTGGAATCCATGTCGTAAACCAATGGTACCCTGAAAATGGATTTAAGCACAACTCCCATCATCGCGCCTTCTTCAACGCCATGAATGCAGTCGTAACGGTTCCGAAACAGTAGAGAGAAGGCCTTGATGAAAACAAACACGTCCAGAAGCAGCTTGACGGCGGAAAGTCCCTTTTTTACCGAGTGTATCAGGGGAACTGGAAACGCTCGGCAGTGAGTGACTGACGGGAAGTGCCACGGCTCACCGATATGGTAGGTGACAAGATCGATTTCATGACCAAGTTCGCTGAGTGCCCTGGCCAGAACCGCTACAGCCAGGGGGGTACCGCGCTTCTCAAAAAATGGCTGTGGAGCAATGAGTAATATTTTCATGAACAAGTCGGCATGTCAGGGGAGATTGACTCTTTCGCGGATCACATATATCGGCTTGCCCTGCGACTCGTAGTATGTTCTGGAATTGAGTTCACCCAGCAATCCCAATACGATGAACTGAACACCCATGAACAAAAGGAACGCCGTCACAATCAACAGTGGATTACGATTCATACTGAGGTGTTCGAACAGCTTCATATAAAGTGTCATGCCCCCGGTACCGAGCCCCGCCACGATTGTATAGACTCCCCACTTACCGAATAACTGGATCGGTTTGGTTGAGTAGGTCAGCAAGAATTTGACCGTCATCAGATCAAGGACCACCCGCAGCGTCCGGGATATTCCATACTTACTGACACCATGCAGCCGCGGAAAATGATTGACCGGTATTTCGACAACTTTTGCTCCCACCTGGGACGCAAGCGCCGGAACAAAACGATGCATTTCGCCGTACAGATTGATGCCATCCAGCACTTCCCGGCGATATGCCTTGAGCGTGCAGCCGTAATCATGCAGATGAACGCCGGTAAGGCGCGAGATAAGGGCATTTGCTAACAATGAAGGGATCTTGCGGGTAATAAAAGTGTCCTTACGATCACGGCGCCATCCCGAAACGACGTCATACCCTTCATTTATTTTCTCAATCAGACGGGGTATATCGTCAGGATCATTCTGAAGATCGCCATCCATCGGAATAATGATATCGCCGTTCGCATAATCAAATCCGGCCGACATTGCAGCAGTCTGACCGAAATTCCTGCGGAACCGGATCAATTTCAGACAGGCGTCATCTTTTGCGAGTTGGGAAAGCAGAGCGTACGATCCATCAGATGAACCATCATCGACCATAATAAGTTCGTAATCGCAGTTCATCTGCAACATTGATCGAGAGATCGCACTGTATAACGCGTTTACGTTTTCCTCTTCGTTATAGATCGGCACTACAATACTGATTTTCAAAGTGATGATACTCCTCTTCCTAAAAAATTTATTTTTTCGATTTCATTTCAGATTCAAGTTTGTCCGCCATTTCCCTGCTAATTCCTCTAAGACGCACGAGAAGCCCGTTGGCTGCCTGTTGATCGCCCAGCCGTATCCAGGCCAGCGTCAGGTTATATATGAGATTTTTATCTTTCGGATCAAACTTGAGAGCTTGATTGAACTCATAGCGAGCAGCATCGTGCTGCCCACTGCCCAATAGTGCAACGCCCAGATTGTAATGAATCATTGGATCATTTGGAGTCACATTCAGCGCCATTCGATACTGGCTTTCAGCTTCCTTCCATCTCCCAAGCCCGGTATAATGAACACCCAAATTGCAGTAAGCCCGTCCATACTGTGGCTTAAGAGCTATTGCCCGCCGCAAATGGTACTCTGCCATACCATTGCGCCCTATCATACTGTAAAGGCTCCCCAGGCTGTTGTGTAATTCATGGTCATTCGGATTAATCCGAAGACCATTTTCCAGCAACTCAAAAGCCTCCCCTTTCCTGCCCTCATTTATATACATATTTGAAAGTGCAACAATTGATGAGCCATAGGCCGGATTAATGCGAATAGCTTCAATAAGCATCCGCTTTGAATCTTCGTCACGCCCTTTGTGCAAATATTGCTCTGCAAGAAGATTGCGGACCCGTTCACTGTGGGGTGCCTTTCGAAGGTTGTCTTCATAAAAAGCAACCGGGTCGTTCCAGAGTGCGTTTCGCTGCCACGTCACGACTGAATATATACTGATTACAATACAGAATAAAGCCAATACGACCCGGCGCCACGGCAGAAGTATCAGAACATCCATTAAAACTATTACAAAACCGGCAACCGGGAGATACAATCTATGAATGAAAAGGGGGTCCAGGGGAATAAAGCTCGATTCCACAGACAGGGTCAGGAAGAACCAGGCAATTCCGAAGGAAATCCTTGGCGCTGAGTGCCGCACCCTGAAAGCAAATCCTAGAAGTCCGGCCAAGCCTACTCCCGCGACAATACTACGTAACATCAGTAGCGTTTTCACTACCGGATAACAATAGTCGAGTGTTATGCCGTACGGCGCAATCAATATGCGGATGTACGTCCAAATCACACTGAACTGGGTAATAAAATACGTCCATGGTGTCAGGTCACGTGAACTGACGATGGTAGTGGCAGTTTTCGTTAATGAATCAACACCGGCGCCTTTATACAAAGGAACCAGAAAAAAGAAACCCGCAAAGAGGCAGGGAATTATCGCAAAGGGGAATGTACGCATCAAAAGCCGCGTCCACTTTTCAGAACGGCCATCCAAAAAAAACCAATCAAAGAGATACAGGGCAACGGGAAGTACCACCGCATTTTCTTTTGAAAAAAGAGCCAAGGCTCCCGTCAGGAAAGCGGCAGCCCAAAAAGCCATAGAGATCATTCCGAAAGTGCCGGGCTCGGAATGACATTTTTCTCTGAAACGAATATAAAGGTAGAGTGAGAGAAGAAAGAAAAATCCCGAGAGGCTTGTCATGCGCTGTACAATGTAAGTCACTGCTTGAGTTTGTACGGGATGGACAGCAAAAAGCAATGCACCTAGAAAAGGATATACCTGGAATCCTCTAAACACCCGCTTGAGTATCAAATAAAAAACAATAACTGATCCCGCATGAACGGCTATGTTGACCAGGTGAAAGCCGGGAAGGTACAGCCCTCCCAGGCTGTTATTCAGTACAAAAGTCAGCTTGGCGACCCCTCTGAATGAGAGTAGCAAGCGGATAACCTGATCAAAGCCATGCAGATAAGGCTGTTCAATAATACTGGTAATATCGTCATAATACCACGGGACCGTCAATGTGTTGCTGTAGAGCAGAAACGTAACTAAAACGAGTAAGGAAACATGGCAAACATCTCGCATCGAAAACGCAGGCGACGAAACAGCACTTATCGGGGAACTCACTGGGTCACTCATCGCTACCAACCTTGATATTTTCAACGTTATCTTCAGCACATGCCTCTCTAAGCAAGGCATTTTCCTGGGCCAGATTTTTCACCTGATCGGTAAGAGCTGATATCTTAATTGAGAATTGGACTGCTATCAGCATAAGGAAGATGATGGCACAAATAAACAGGGTAGTAGTCGGCAAGCCGGCACCGATTAAACCGGTAAGGGTTACAAGCCATTCATAACGAATAACGAGAATAAACATCAAAAGACTGGTCGCAAGCCACAGGACCGAATACTCTTCGCGAAGCTTTCGCTTTCTAACCAGATTGATAGTGCACACAAAAACGAGACAACAAATAATCAAGGCAAATATTTTCTGTTTAATTGGCATACACACCTCATTAAATACAGCGTTCCAATTCATACAACGCGACAAGAATCCGCTACGTTCAACAACATTTACACTGATTGAGCATTAACCGATTCGTTGATCAATCGAAGTACCATCTACTGTTTAGCCAGCTCTTTCTCCAACCTTGTTGCCAAAACGTGATCTCGACTGCGCAAACGGGGCAATAACGCCATCGCCTCCTGCCGGTTGCCAAGTTCAATGCTTACACTCGCTAGATTGAATAGTGCCTCGGCATCCTCCGGGGCAAATTTAAGCGCCAGGCGAAAAGCATCTGCCGCTTCGGATACGCGCCCCAGAGAATAGAGTGCCACACCAAGGTTGTAATGAGCCTTCGGGTTTTCATACAGGGCTGAGATGCCCTGCCTGTAGTATTTTTCGGCCTCGCTCCAGCGTTTGAGACCGGCATATACGACCCCCAGATTGGTATATGTCTCGGCATACTCCGGAGAGATTGATATAGCCTTGGACAGTGTCTTGAGGGCAAGTTCCGGTTTGCCCTGCAGGTCATAAAACACACCAAGCTTGTTATACAATTCGCTGGAAAAAGGGTTGGTTTTCAATCCCCGCATCATCACTTCCAACGCTTCATCCATCCTCTGTTTTCGCATCAAGATACTGGACAGATTAACATAAGCCCACTGAACGCTCGGGTCTGCCGTGATCACTTTGCGTAACAGCGCTTCGGCATCCTGATCGCGGCCCATATCAATATAGCTTTTGGACAGACATACCATAACCCTAGTGCTGTGAGGAACCTTTGCATACTGATCTTCATAGAATTCATACTCATGACTCCAGAGGTCATTTCGAAACCAGGTCATCACGGCGTATATCACGACCATAATAAATAAAGTAACGATCTTGGCTTTATTCCGGCAGCACCAATCCAGAAGCTGTGGCACAAGGACAACGAATCCAAACATGGGCACATACAGCCTATGCTCAAAAGCCGGATCCAATGGGATAATTGTCGATTCAACGAAGAGGGTTATAAAAAACCAGAATATACCAAAGGATACAAGAGGTAATCGCTTGCGGAATATCGCAGCACATGTCACTAAACCAGCTAAACCGAAAAAAGCCATTGCGTTTTTTATGGTAATCAGCGAGGTCACAAGCGGGTATTGGTAATCCAGAACTTGGCCATAGGGCAGGAATAAGAGTCGAATGTAGAGCCACAGGACCGAAAACTCCGTCACCAGATAGGTCAAGACATATTCAGAATCCGAGCCCTTCGCAATTGCCAGCCCCTTGGCCGGATCAGTGGTGGAGGTAATGACTCGAATCCCTGTGCCATTGATGACCGGAAAAACAAATTGCGTCAAGGCCATCCATACAGGCGCAGCAAAGTAAGGAAGAAGATAGAGAACCTGCCATAAACGGCTTTGTTGATGTTTTGGCAGAAAATATCGATCAAACAGGAAAATGCACAATGGCAACACTGCAGCGTTCTGTTTGGTGTAGACGGCAATCGCGCCGCTAATTAATGAAAACAGATAAAACAGCAGGTGCCCTGCGGAGACGAAACGCGTACCTCCAATGAGTAATTCACGTGCTCGAACGTACAAATACAGGGAAAGAAAGAAAAACAAGCCGCTCAAGCTTGTCATTCGCTGCACTATGTAAGTCACTGACTGAGTTTGCAATGGATGACAAAGAAATAGCAGCGCTGAGAGTAAAGCGAGAACGGGTTGACAACGAAACACCCGCCTCAGATTCAGGTAAACGAGAAAGGTCGTCAAAAGATGAATCAGGATATTGACGACGTGATATCCAGGCAGTTCCAAGCCGTGAAAATGGTAGTTGAGAGCAAAACTGAGCATCGCTAATCCGCGCTGAGCGGTGATTTTATGCCAAGCGACGCTCAGATCCCGTATCAAAGGATTGCGAACAATGTTGCCAAAATCGTCAAAATACCACGGGACATGTAACGTGTTCCCGTAAATTACCACACCGAGTATTACGATACTTAACGCAGCGGTAAGTGACGAATAGGCCCAGTTCTTGATATCGAGCATTTCATCTGTTTGTTTCATGCATAAGCTCTTTTTAAACATTTATTTCATTACACCAGAACAGGTAAGGCCTTCCCTCACAATTAGAGGTATCAAGCATTACTTTGTTTTTAAAATATACTGTTCGACAGCTTTAGCACGGAGGGGATTGAGCTGTTTCAGTTTGTCGAGCGCTTCAAGCGCTCTAATATTGTTGCCCTGTTGCGCAGATAACAACGTCAGATTGAGCCATGCCACGTCGCTTTTCGGGGCAAGAGTCACGGCTTTTTCATAATAGAGAAGGGCCTTTGTCCTGTCACCCTGAAGTTCATACGCCAACCCTAAATTATTGCGGGTAATGGCGAACCAGGGATCAATAAATCGCACATCCACGTTATTGTTTCCCGTAAGAAATTTAGTGCCGCTACCAAAGCGCCCTCTTGCTTCCGGAATCTGTGCGAGGAGCACTTCAATATTATTCAGACTTTCCGTGGAGCCTGGCTCACGATCCAATGCATGCAAAAGGGGAGCAATTGCTTTTTCAGGCATATGCCTGACTATATAGAATGTTGCCAGATTGTTGAGAACCCGTGGTTTATGGGGAGATTTGTTTGCTGTATCCTCCCAGAGACGCAATTCATCATTCCAGATCATGTTGCGCCGAATGGTTGCCGTAGTAAGGATCAGACAAAGGAGGACGAGTGTTGCCCAGGCGAATACCCTGGTTGGTTCGCGTCGCACAAGATACAGAGCGGAGAGTGAAACAACGGCAAGAAAAAATCCACCGGAAGGAAGATATAATCGATGTTCGAAGATGACATCGAGAATCGGTATGATGCTTGATTCCACCGAAAGAGTCACATAGAACCAGACGACCCCCAAAGAACCGAGTCGGAGACAGGTACCATTAATCACATTGTGTTCTTTGAAAAAGTTCCGTGACTTGAAGAACATAAAAGCAGCCGAGGACAGGATGAGCAGGTGAAATAGCAGCGATGATATAACCGGAACAGTAAAAAACAACTTTTGAAGCGGGTAGTCATAGTCAAGATTCTGATTCACTGGAAAGATCAGGAGTCTCACGTAGGTGACGACAACCCGAAACTGAGTCAAAAGATAATCCGTGCGGGAATACGTCAGCTCCTCCCTCGTTCCCTTGCTGAGCCCGTATAGCAGATCATCAAGACGTGCTGACCCATGGTGAAGTATTTGCTGTACGGGAATGATTAACAATAATAGAGTCATTCCTGCCAGAAACGTCCTGTTGCGAAGCATACGCCCTTGGAAAATGAATAGTTCAACTAGTAGCAGCATGACTGGCAGAGTAAAGGAGATCTCTTTGCAGCGCATGGCAAGCAGTCCGAAAATTACTGATGCCATACCGGCAAGCCAGATCTGAATGCGCCGGGCGCCATTTACATGGAAGCTTCTGGCTCTGACAAACATCACCGTCGAAAGCAGGTAAAAGAGAGTTGCCAGTGAAGTGTATCGTTGCACGATATAGGTTACTGCCTGAGTCTGAACCGGATGACTGACAAACAATAGTGCCGTTGCAAGGGGCACAAACAGAAGTATGAAATGAGCTTCTTTCCCAGACTGTACTTCCGTATTTTCCCCGGAAAGGGCAAGAATGAAATAAGCAGCCAGATAATATATAGCAACGGCTGAGCAGAGGTGAATCAACAGGTTCAGAAGATGATAACCGAAGACGTTATTGCCGTGAATGGAATGGTTCAAAAGAAAACTGTAGTCGACCACTTGACGTGACGTTGAAGAAGATAACCTTAATAGAAGTTGGGCTTTATCCGAAATACCGAAGTCATCAAACTGAAATGGTGCATGAAGAGAGTTCGCATAGGCTATCAATCCAGTCAGCAGAACTATCCCAAGCGAAAGAGTCTTTCGAAATCGGTTGGGAACAGTGTGCGGCACACAGGCCTCCGGGAAGCTGAATCCGGTCATTTTTCAGCGGTGTCCACTTTGCGCAGGAGGGTCACAAATATGGAAAGAAGCATCTTGAACATATAATACAGCGGCTTGAACCCACTATGCATGGATTTCCCTTCGCTGTTTTCAAACATTCGCACCGGCACCTCTGTTATGTCAAAACCTGCACGATGAAGCATAATCAACATGTCGGCATCCGGGTAATCAACAGGAAAAATGTCCCGTGCAAAAAACTGGATAACTTCCTTGTTGAACGCCTGAAAGCCGGAGGTTGTATCAGTACATTCCCTCCCCGTAATAATTGAAACAATTTTGCGAAAGAGTGCCATACCCAGGCGTCGGGCAAGGGGAGGTGTATAGCTGTTACCCAGAAACCTCGAACCAATGGCAATATCAGCTTTTCCTTGCATAACCGGTGCGAGGAGGTCGGGTATACAGGTGGGGTCATGTTGCCCGTCAGCATCAAGTTGGACAAGAAAGTCGTAGTTGTTGGCAAGAGCGTATTTATAGCCGGTCTGAATGGCCACGCCGTATCCCATGTTAAACGGGTGCGTAACGACAATCGCTCCTGACCTGCGAGCGATCTCTGAGGTACCGTCTTTTGATCCGTCATTTATGACCAGAACCGGCATATCGGGGACTACGCTCTTGATATTATTTACAACTCTCCCTATTCGGGCAGCTTCATTATATGCCGGGATCAGTACAAGAGAACGTATGTTTGTCACGTTCATTGTCCAATCCTCCGAATTTTTTCTCTCAACAGCTTAAATGCATAGCGAGGCAGGTCCGCCAGCATAGGATGCCGCCAGATCATCATGACATTGTGAAACAACCGGTATCTGCGAAATTTTCCGTAAAGTCTTACTATTTCAGAACGGGACAATACCTCTGAAAGGATGATGGCCTTGTGAGGAGAAACTTCAAAATTTACATTCAGACTGCTCCAGTCCATATCAGCCCCATCCGATACAAGGCCCCTGCTCTTCGCCAGATCCCATACCGGGGTACCTGGAAATGGCGTAAGGACATATACATCGAATAGACCCAAACCAACGGATTTAATGAATTTAAGAGTGTCCTGGATTTCTGTTTCCGTCTCGTCCGGTGCACCTATGACAAACGATGCATTGGCCATGATCCCGTTATTCTGCAGCAATGCCACAGCGCGCCTGTTTTGTTCAACTGTAATGCCTGCTCCCTTGAGCCACGTTAACACCCTCTGGTTTCCCGACTCAAGGCCCATTCCGACAGATACAACACCCATCCGTTTCAGGCCGGATACTATATCTTCTGTGACAGTGTTCGCCCTGAGAGAGCAGGAAAATTTAACTTTCCCAATCACATTCCCCTGTTCAAGCAGATCAACAATTTTAAAAAAACGCTTTTTATCTGCAACAAAAAGATCATCAAAAAAACTGATAAAACTGGCACCCGACTTTTCAACAAGCATTTCGACTTCGGACACTACCCGCTCGGCAGAGAAAAATCGTACTGAATCCCAAAAACGGGAGGATGCACAAAAAGAGCATCTATACGGGCACCCCCGGGATGTAAAAAGGTATGTATGCGACGATTCTTTAAAGAGAGACCGATCCGGAACAGCGAGCATATCAAGGTTCATTTGTGGAGGACGAGGTTGAGTTTTCAAGAGGCTGCCATCGGCAGCATGATAGATAATACCAGCAATACCGGCCAACCGTTTCGGCTCAAAACAGCGAACATCACGAAATATCTGCATTAGCTCAATGATTGTATCTTCCCCTTCGCCTATGCAACCTACCGTCATGGCAGGAGAAAGAGTTTCAGGGAGAAAAGAGATATGAACCCCACCGACAAGTACCGGAATTCCACGTTGATGAACTTCGTCTGCATAGCGAACCGCACGTCCATAGTTCTGACTAACTGCGGAAATTCCTACAACATCAGGATGAAACCTATCCAGAGCGGCATCTATGTCAGCGTTGACAACCTGAAAAACAAAAGCATCGTCACCGAAGAATCTTTTGAGCGACGCAACCAAATAGCCAATCCCTAAATTCGGATAGCGGGTTTCGACTTCTGATGAAGAGTCTATCGCATTGATCCAGAGGAATTTTATCATAGGTTTATCAGTTCCCCTTGGCTTGAAGACAAAGCACTCCCAATGATATGAGTAACAAACCGCCCCACTGAAGCATGGAAAGACGTTCGCCGTACAGCCACCAGGATAGCAGCGGCAAGATAAGGTAAAAAAATGCTCCTGAAAATCCGAAAGCATAGCCAAGATTCGCTCGGGACAACACAAGAACCCATAATAGAAAACTGATTCCCTGCAGTGCCACACTCGCAAGAACATACGGGGACGTTAGGGCCATTGTTACAAATTGGAAGGGTGTTGCATGGCCAGCATCAAACGTCGCCACACCTTTTTTCAGTATGAGCTGGCTGATAACCGTAGTTGCAGATACTACAAAAATAAGCAGAATTGTCCTCATACCGCTCCAACGCTATCACATCTTTTTTCGCCGACAGAAACATGATGAAGGCTCGTTTGCCAAAACAGAAATGGAATACTGCGTGCGGAAACCGGTATGAAACCTGTCCTGCATAGCGACTTGCGGATCTGCCCTGGCGTCCACTGCCTGACATGTCCCGGGTCATATAATGCCTCGCGAACCATTCCCATTGCAAGTCGCGCAAGCATAAATGTCCGGTCGTTCGGAAAGATAATAATGACTCGCCCCCCCGGTCTCAGAACACGCCAGATTTCAGACAACGCCTTCTCGGGCTTTTCAAGGTGCTCAATCACCTCTGAAAAAAGAACGGTATCAAATGAGGCATCGGCAAAAGGGAGCGAATAGAGCGACCCCTCCAGAACCGGTAAATTATAACTGCGGCAGAGTTCAAGATTCTCCGGTTCAGTGTCGATTCCAACAACCGTGCAATCAGGAAAAAGCATGGTCAGCTTTTCAAGGGTTATTCCTTCACCGCACCCTGCGTCAAGGATATCTTTACCGATTATATATTGAAAAGCAACTCTATCGCGATAGTCCCAGTATCGTACTCCGAGTCCACCTTTCGCATACTGATCTCTTTGGTAAATCATTCCTTCTTTATTCAGTCCAGTATCAACCGGCATCAAGCAGCTCCATAAATGAGATGGAATAGGACTTCATCAGACGACGCATTTGTGACGACGACAAACGACTTGAAGCCATTACCGTCTTACGCTTTCCCATAGAACGCGGCAGACCAATTAACGCATCAAAAATACCGCGAATCACCGCCTTGACCAGAGAAGAGGAAGAAGCACCTCGAAACTGAGCGCCAGCCCCTTTTCCTCCGAGCACAAGCCGTACCTGAACCAGATAACGGATTACAGACCAAAATGGTACCGCAAGCAGCATAGGAAACGGCAGGTTCTTAAGAGCTACCCAAAAATGGTTGCGCTCCACAAGATACAACTTGAATGGAGAAAAAACACCGCCACTCCCGGAATAACGGTGATAAACCACGGCATCACGGGCAAGCACAGCCTCCCAACCGGCAAGACGCCCCCGCAAGCCAAGATCGGTATCTTCACAATAGGCAAAGAAATCATTATCAAAAAAACCAATTTCGTCGATCATCTCACGACGATACAACGCGGCACAAGCACTGGGAATAAGAATTTTTTCCGTCTTTGCCAAAGATAACGATGAATAACTCCGGCGGCGACCATTGCCGCGTGACATGCCGTCTGGACAGATGGCAACTCCCAGCGAATCAATCTGGTCCGGATTATCCCAGGAACAGATCCTGCTCGCTACCATTCCTATCTTGCGATCAGCTTCAGCAGGAGCCACAAGCTCTGCCAGCCAGAATTGATCGACTCGCGTGTCGTTATTGAGAGTGATAATATAGTCGCCATGTGCGACTGCTAGACCGGCATTGTTACCGCCTGCAAAGCCGCAGTTTTCTTCGAGCGGTACAATATGTACCCAAGGGAAGTAATCTCTCAGCAATTCGAGTGATCCGTCATGAGATCCATTATCAACAACAATTGTTTCAAAATCAGTACGACTCTGTGTGCGCAGACTTTCCAGGCACGCGGAAAGATATGCTCTGCCGTTCCAGTTGACTATTATTATGGAGATACACGCCAACTACGTCTACCTCCACACGCTTCGGATAAAGGCCAGAGCAGCGTTCAGGAGCCCTTTTGTAATTGCAGGATTTTCTGCCAATCGCACGAGATAATTTGCAACAATCCGAGGTCGCAAATAGAATCTGCGCATCAGTTCGCGTTGGCTCACTTCCAGATCATCTTGACTCAATCCAAAAGGAACAAAGACAGCATTGAGCAAATTCATCCGGGACCAGTCACCATCAAATTGGCCAAATTCCGCGGCACGGTCATAGATTTCAGTCCCAGGAAAGGGGGTCAGCATACTGACGCTAATATCATCAAGTGGAAGTTCCAATGCAAAATTTATCGTCTGGGCAAGAGTCTCCCTTGTTTCTCCCGGATGACCTACAATAAAAAATCCCTTAGTCAGGATCCCTGTATCTCGACACAATTTCACGGCAGTTCGAATCTGGTCAAGCGTGACATTTTTATGAATAGTGTCAAGAATTTCCTGGGAGCCACTTTCGATTCCAAAACTGATTTGCCAACATCCCGCCTGTTTCATGAGAGCGAGGCTCTCGGCATTCACATGATTGGCACGACCAAGACACGACCAGGACAGAT
Source organism: Pelobacteraceae bacterium (assembly GCA_041675485.1). Lineage (GTDB taxonomy): Bacteria > Desulfobacterota > Desulfuromonadia > Geobacterales > Pseudopelobacteraceae > JACRCG01. The sequence continues at coordinate 24,504 of JBAYTT010000015.1, forward strand.
CCAGCTTCAATGCAATCAAACGTTCGCAGAGCTCAATCAGGCGTTGCTTGAAAGTCACAAACGTATCGTCCTCAAAGCAGATATGGCGGATCCCATGCTTATTATAGAGTTCCAGCATCATTCTAATTACATAATCTACTGAAAAAGCGTGGCATCCCGTACCAAATACAGATCTGTCGCAGAAAATGCACTGATTCGGACATCCTCGAGAAGACACCAGTGAAGCTGAAGGGAGGCTCTTAACCTTGAAAGGAGCCGGAGCATAGCGCAGCGGAAAATCTTGCAGAAGATCCCATGCCGGAAACGGAAGCGTATCAAGATCCTTGATGAATTCACGGCGAGCGGTAATTTTGATGCCATCGGAATCCCGGTAACAGATACCGCTAATATCCTGAAAAGTGCGCCGGTCATCCAGGGCGGACAGAATCTCTACCAGAGTCGCTTCCCCCTCTCCGATTACGGCAAGATCAAATGATCCAAAGCGCAGCATCGTTTCCTCGGCTGCAGCTGATATGTGCGGTCCCCCGACAACAATCAGAGTTCGCACCATCTCAGCTTTTATCTGGTCAGCAAGAGAAGCTGCGTGGCATACGGCAAGAGTAGTTGTTGAAATCCCTACCACATCAGGTTGGAACTGGCGCACACGTTCCATAATACGCTTCATACCAATCTCGAGCGCAGCGGCATCAATAACAACCACTTCATGACCTAACCGACGCGCTGTAGCAGCAAGCAACAGAATTCCTAATGCCGGAGTTGAACTGCCGGCTCCGGCCAGCGTGCCGTAACGCTCCTCGGAACTACTTGGCGGTGTGAGAAACAGAATCTTCATTGGGCCTCAAAATCCTGACCGAGCTTTTTTATTCGCCTGACAACTACTCCCTGGTCATCCTTGAGCATTGGTTTTCCACCGATCAGGCCAATCAGTAAGCCAGCACCATTTACTAAGTGCATGAGTGGATAAATCAGAACAAGCAACAGAGAGGATATTGTGCCAGATCTAATGCATTCAATTACAGCAAAAAGCAGCATCAAGAGTAGGTATGCATACAGCGGTATCAATATAATGACGTGTGAAACGAGTATCAATGGAAAAGCCAGATACAACAGAAAAAACATTGGAATAAAGCTGAGAATGGAGAATTCCCCTGAAAGCAAAGTTTGTTGAGCGCGTCCTCGACCGTAAGCAAACATCTGGCGTATAAATGCCGTTACGGATTGCCGCTGACTCCTGTAGACACACATATCAGGAAGATGGATAAGCTTGTGTCCTGCCTGTCTGACCCTGACAAGCAACTCATTCTCCTCGTTTGGATACAAGCGCTCATCAAACCCTCCAAGTACCAAAAAATCAGAGCGCCGAACGGCAAGATTACAGAGTATCAACTCCTTGTCTGTAGTCTCGCGCGCCTTTCCGCTCATTTGATACCGGTTTCTTACCGGGCCTGACCCAAAGGGGGATGCAAGCGCCCGGCCGAATAGTTTTTGAAGACAAGTATCGGTTGCCGGAGTTAAGGAAGGCCCACCAGCTACACTTACAGCAGTATCCTCCATTACCGAACTGCAAAGGGTAAGATTGTTGGGATTGATAATGGAATCATCATCAAGAAAATAGAGTATGTCTCCTGAGGCTTCGCGGGCTGCCAGATTCCTTTGACGGCTCGGCGCACACCCCTCTGAAAGAAATACCTCATAGCAGTCTATTTCTAAAGACAGTTCTCGTATTGCAGCAATAGCGGCTGATTTAAAGCCAGGCTTGACAGGAACAATGATTGAGATTGATTGCATACGTTCCTTACACAAAAAAACCGGGCACGCCCGGTGGTAAAAAAACTATCTGACAGAATTTAAAACTGTTTTTTTACATTTGCCGTAAATTTCTTCTCTAACAGTCCATCAGACTGCCTTTTACCCTGATAATAGTCTAACGACGCCTGAAACAGCCTGAAGTTTCCTCCTATAGAGGAATACCATAACAAACTGTAGTTATTTAGTGAATTTTCAAATTGATAGCGTGCTCCGCTTGCAAACACAAGCTGCCGGAGTGGATAGTACTTGAACCCAAGGGAAAGAGAACCACGGTCCGCTCTTGGGTTGTTCGTAACTCCGTTAGAAGAAGACGATATACTGTTGTCACCCGTTATGGAATTATATGTCGAAGAAAAATGAGAAGGGGATAGATACGGTGAATTTGAGTATGTGATCATTTCATCCACCTCCAGCAATTTACGGGACATGCCGGAGTAGCTGTAATGGGTATAAGTCAACTTTTGCTCGGCATCCGTGCTGTACGTTACAGTGGACGCATCGGTCCAACGGTTATATGCAATTGACACTCGGGAGTTCAGATTACGACTGTGGTTATAATCAAGTGCAGCAATATTGCTAAATGTGGTGGTATTTTGCCCCAGTTGATAACTGCCGTTTATATAGTTCAGTGAGTCACTAAATTTAAGCTTTGAGTTTGAATATTCAACCGAAGTACTGATCGTAGTAATTTTACTTGAACCGCTATTGTCAGCATAATAAAGGTCTTCCATGGCAGTGAAGCCGACATTGAGGCGAGCAAGGGGGCTCCAGCTAGTCATCAGGGTAGTGAGTGAACGGTAGCTGTGTGATCCCGGATCAGACATGTTTACGGCGCCAGCTCGCGGGGCAGAATATTGAGGCAGCGATGTGGATGAGTCACGCACAGAACTGGAAAAGGACAAATTGGCACCATTTGTCAGTTCATTATCCTGGCGCAGCATGATCCTAACACTGTTTGAAGGATTATAACTTGCATTCAGAGATAGTATTTGTTCAAGAAAATCGGAATTCCTGGAAGATACGGCCTGTGTCGAATTTTTTATGTTATATGAAGCTGCAAGGCTTAATAGACGCGAAAAACGGGCCGTCGATGCAGTCTCAAGTCCACCTGACAACACATGCATGTCAGAGCTTTCTGCAACAGACGATTCGACGTCGAAATGCTGGCTTAAAGTAAATGAAGAATGTTTAAAAACATCGACCCTGTAACCGGCAAACAGACTTTCCAGATGGGCACCGTTATTGTCATGGCTCTCCCGATAAGCGGCTCGTGTGGCCCATGAAATATTAGGGTTCAAAGTACCTGAAACATACAATGGCAGAGAGGTACTGTGCGTAAGTGTTCCGTTATCCTCACGAAAGCGATTAAAATTGGTATAACTACGTGCTTCCCAGTTGCTTCGGCGAGCCTGCAGAAAAAGATTCAGATCAATTTCTTCATAATGCTGCTGCATATAGGTATTATTACGCTTTGTATATTGGATATCGGTTGACACCTGAAGCCAGTTGGAAAAATCAATCCACCTCCGCGCAAGAGTCTGATCAATTGTGCCAAGTTGAATTTGGGTTTCCTGATAATCATTGGTTGGATTGATGAAATCATTAAACGTCACATAACGGTAATGAAACCAGTTGTCTTTTTTGTTCAAGCTAACAAACGCCAATCGGGTCAATCTCGTATCAATCGGAGTTTGAGAGCGCAAATCACGATTGAGCTGATCATTATAGTCAAGCATGATCATTGGAAAATGTCGCAGCACTTCATTATACCCGTTTGTCATGCCGTTCTTGACACCTGCGATCAATGTGGCGCCACTGTCAATATGCAAACCATCATTGATTCCGGTTGCCAGATTCGCGCCACCAAGCAGCCGGCCGTTATTTTTTGAGAAAAAATCATAGGTAGATCCCGACTCGGAAGTTGTAAACGTATTACGGTTCAAATCACGGCTATAGGCGGTGAGACGAAGCGGCACCTCTTTTGGATCCACTACAATTTCACCACCATAAAAGAGATGTCCGCGACTTGTCTTGACATCATCATTTCCACTGGTAGAGTTGACTTGGGTGTCGAGAGCAGACCAGTTATAACCAAGCGAAACATTATATTTCCCTATTCGCGAATTATACAGAGACCCCTGCGCTGAATACAGCAAAGAGTAATCTTGTGTCAGAGAATGTGCTGATAGATGATTTTTTTGATCATCGCTTACCGAGTAGTCGGTATAATTGATCGACGCCTCTGCAGTCAAACGTGCATCGGCAATGGCGGGAAATACGCTCGGCAACAACGCGACCAGTGAAGAGAGGATTATGTAACGAACGGCAGAGAATGAAATCATTGAAGGCGGCTTGTACCTGTCATGATGGATTTACTTTCTAATACATATATATCCAGTGCAAGAAAAGCACCAAAAGGACGAACCACAAGAGGTTTTACTTGAGTTCGCCTGGGTGCGGTAATACGACTCACAAGCACCATTCAGAATAATTCCTACCGCTTCACAGCGGCAGTACCCGGTCATTTCACCCATCTTCTTAGCTATTTGACAAACGAGGCCAGCACCTGGAATTAGGCGCTTAATCGGTTCATTACTATCCAACACGGTCCCGGATTATTTCGTGCCGGATTTTCGCTGGTATGATTTGGAGAGATACTGAAAAACCTGTACGCGAGTATTGAGTTGATCGACCACATACATCCTGTCAGTCGAATCAATATCGATTCCTATCGGAAGTGAAAACCCCCCAGGGGCCAGTTTACCGGAACTAGCCACGGCATAATAGCCACCCAAAGTTAACAGAAGCTCTCCTTGTTGATTGAACACCGAAATCGAGTGAGATCTGCCGTCAACAACATAAATATTGTCTTCAGAATCAACGGCAAGTGACTTGATAAGCTGAAAATCGCCGCGGCCATCGCCTCGCCGACCAAATTTACGCAAAAACTTTCCCTCTGCAGAAAATATCTGAACGGCCGCACTGAATGCATCCCCAACAACAATTTCTCCCAAGGAATTTACTGCAATTGCAATGGGTAAATTAAATTGCCCATCATTATCCCCACCTGAACCGAAACTAAAGAGTACCTGTCCTTGCAAGTCCAGTACATGAATTTTCTTTTCGCCTCCATCGGCAACATAGAGCCGTCCTCTTTTACGATCCAGCGACAGCGCAATCGGTCTGACTCCTGAGATTATTGAAAGATCAATGGCTCGCAAATACTTTTCAAAACGGTCAAAAACAATAATTGTATTTGACCTGCGCTCCAACAGATACAGGTTATAGCTTTCATCATATGCAAGAGAAAGCGGATGCTGAATCGCAGGGGCTCCTGGCGGAGTCACAAGATTTCGAATTTCATGCTTGCCAAGATCAAACACTACCACTGCCTGTCGCCCTACATCGGAAACATAAAAACGCTCCAATTCCGGGACGGATTTTACCTCAAGAGGCTTAACTAATGAAACAGGCTGATCCTCGCCAGATACTGACGTCCAAAAACGCTGCATAGCCGTTTTTTCAATATCCAGCTGGCTACTATATGCCTTGATCCATTCAATTCTGGGCACATCAGGAGGCGGAGGCCAGAAGTAACGCTCTGCAGGAACCGGTTCAACACCAGCACACGCCGACAGCATGAACATAATCATAACGGCTGAAGAAAGTTTGAGGAAGGAATTGATCATTGTTCTTATATAGCATGTATTACTGTGGTGATAAATAAAAAAAAGGGCGGGAAATCCCCGCCCTTCCAATCTAATCAATAAATACAATCCTAGTTCTGGTGGCAAGCCTTGCAAAGAGCACTACCTGCATTTGTAACGCGCAGGAATGGAGCAATGGCATTGTCATGAACTTTGTGGCAGCTTGCGCATTCCATCTGGTCTACCAAAGCACCGTTGGTAAAGAATACCGCTCCACCAGTTCTTGCAGTAGCTATAGGCTGAAGAGCTGTACCGCCATCGGCAACCCTGGTTGTAATAGCTTGTGAGTAGTTCATGCCGATTGGATGATCGTCAGACAGGTCAGTACCAAGGCCACCATTCGAGATGGTACCTGTCCATGTTGCACCGGCAACTGCGGCATTGAGTGAATTCGATTTCATCAGTGAAGTATCAGCTGCGCCCGGAGAAGCGGCATGGCAAGACAGGCAGTGCAGCGAGATACTGCCGGTAGGAAGGGCAGCAATGCTCTGTGTTTCCGATGACAGTGTGGAAGATGTGTGGTAGACCGATATGGAAGCGCCAGCAGGATTAGTGCGGTTCCAGAGCGGGATTGGGCTTGCAGCATTATGAGGTGCGTGGCAAACTTCACACAGCTTCGTGGTGCCGGACAAAACGCCGGTGGCAATACCGGTAGTTGTAGACAAGTCATGCTTTGAACCCGTAATCGACAACGCAAAAGCCGTACTGGAAACTAAAACTGTTCCTAAAACCATAATCAATGTTTTTTTCATTTTCTTTCCTCTCTTTAATTTTTGAAATTAATTTCCACTACTACAAAAAAACTACAACGTACTAACACATCTCCTTTCGTTATTTTTTATCACACCCACCTACATGGTAAGTTATTCAGTTTTGATTCTTGTATTTAGCATTTTACGTGCCAAGCGTTAAATGCCGCAACAAGCCCTCATATTAAATAGTTAGCACACGATACAAATGACAGCCCTGTTCATTAAACGCAATATCACAGCGCGAATCCGTCAATTGGCACAATTCAAAGAGAGGCCGCTGCTTCATTTACTGATGCTTTTTTCAGGCATATACTGAAACACCTGAAGCCGTCTATTCATCATATCAGCCACATAAATCCGGTTTGTCTTGTCAATATACAACCCTTGCGGGAGCAAAAACCCACCGGCAACAATCGCCTCACTAAGTTTTTGGGAATGCGGAGCCCCGAGGCTTAGCAGAAGAATTCCGTTTGAGTTAAAAACCAGGATACGATGAAATTTAGCGTCAGTGACATATATATTATCATCGCTATCCAAAGCAACGCACTTGATGACACCAAAATCGCCTAAGCCGTCGCCTCGTTTGCCAAACTTGGAAATAAACACTCCTTCTGAAGAGAACTTCTGAATTCTGGCATTAAACGAATCGACAATATAGATGTTCCCGCTACGGTCTAGCGCGGCGGACAACGGAAGGTTGAACTCTCCGTCCAGTTCACCTCGCTTGCCAAACGTATTCAACAATTTACCATCCAGTGAAAATACGGCTACTTTATGTAATCTTGCATCGGGAATAATGATACGTTTCAGTTTTTTATCAATAACGAACGAGCCAACCGATTTAATATCATTTGACAAATCCAGAACTTTCACAACCTTGCTGTCACCGTTTACTACATATATTTTTCTGCTCGGATCATCACCGGCATACACAAGGCCATCAGCATCAAAATCGACTCCGGTCGGCTTGACAAGATCTGCCATGGCCGAACCACCCAGCACACTGAATTTCTTGGCATTTAAATCTATGTTTACGAATCCATTCAGTGACGGGTCACTGACAACGACTCGCCCGGCAGAATTGCTGGTCACAAAGAGGGGGCTTTGAAATTTCAAATCGCTGGAGGATTCGCCAAGCAATTTTTCAAAAACTTGCGAGTTGGTATTTCCTGGCAAGTCAGATTCGGAATAATACACTCCCAGCCACTCAATTTTAGGTTCATCCGGGGGAGGAGGCCAAAGATATCGTTCTTTGGCTACGGGTGCTGTCGAAGCGCATGCGGAAAAAAAGCACATCAGAAGAATCAAGGACACAAAACGAATGTATCTCATATACATACAGCAAGTTCCTCCATATTTATTTGTTATGGCAAGCCTGACAAAGGGCCATTCGGTCTTCCACGTTATTAATAAAGAAGTAGCGGACGTTTCCGCCATGAGGACTGTGGCAGGAAATGCAACTCATCTGACGTCCGCTTCCCTGTTTTGACGGATCATTCTTGCCAGACAAAGGATGCCCTTCACCGGTAGTTGTCATAACCACATGCTTCTGATTCCGAATATGACCATGGCATGACAGGCAAAGTTCATTGATCGGCTTGATCAACTGCGATTCGTTCTGGCTGCCGTGCGGATCGTGACAGGCTTCACACATCCCCGCTTCAACTGGGCCATGTACAAATTTCTTCTTACTAATCTGAACAGACATGTCGGAGTGGCATTCATAACAAAGCGCGGCACCTCTTTTAGGGACTGCATGTTTCGGATTCCCCTTGCTGGCATGGCAATAACCGCACGAATAGGTACCGGCAGGACCATGAACATATTTTACTGCCAGCATCTTCTTGTGACAGATATAACAAGGATTGTTCTTCTCAATGCTGCTGTTCATCTGTGCCGGCGTCGGATTTACCACATGGCAGGACTGACAATACCGTTCTTTTTCGGGGCGATGCATGGCAATTGGAGTATATTCCGGCGGTACTTTTTGATTGCTCTCTTCAGGAGCATAAAAGACCGATAGAGTTGCAGATTCTACCTTCTGGCCACCGTTAAACAGATCTATCACAAGCTGATTAACCCCTGGGTCCCATAAAGACTGGGCAATAAAGAAATCCTGGAACAGCTTGCGATATTCCGGCGAGCCAACATCAACCGGGTCGCTCACTAGCCCGTTGTGTGTTATGCGGAGAGATGAGACTTCGGTTTGGTTTAATTTGAAGATGAGATGTCCTGAGGAAGTTACCGCCGAGTTTGGAGAAGGATAGATAAACTCTATTGCACCCCAGGCTGCAGGCACGGAAGCGAGTACGACAACCGTGATTTGTATCAATAACCGCTTCAACACCGTGCTCTCCTTACAAATTCTGAACCGGATCGATCCGGTTATATGATTTAGGTTTATGGCAACCAACAACGCAGGTGCCGCCAACGTTAGTTTTGGTGTAACGGATAGGTATCTTCCAACGGCCAAAACCAGGAATTTTACTTGATATCAAACGAGGCTGACTGGCGGCATGGGGGTCATGACAAACTTTGCACGAACGCCCTTTATCTATCTTATTGACATGCAGATAATGAAGGTTGAACATGCCGTTCCGGAAGTTGGTTTCCGAATCGGTACGCTGACTGTCGGCCAATGTATTGGCGTGACAGCCAAAACAGAGTTCAAAATTTGACCGGTTGAACGACTGATACATTTCCTCTGGAACCGCGCGCTTTAACAGATGATGCAGCTGAGTTCCGTGCGGGGCGTGACAGGCAGCACAGTCGCCGGCAGCGACAGGAGCATGGACCGATTTACCGGTAAATTCAGCTTTGTCATGACAGGTCATGCAAAGGTTTGCTCCCTCAGCTTTAAGCATAAATTTTTGATCCGACTGATGAGGGTCGTGGCAACTCAAGCACTTTCCCTCTGCAACCGGCTTATGGGGAAATGATCTGTCAAGCTTGCTCTTTTCGTGGCACATATAACAGAGTTCAGCGCCCGCACCCTTTAACTGGAACTTGTTGTCGCTCTGGTGAGGGTCATGACAATCAAGACAATCACCTGCTGCGACGGGTGGATGAACGTGTTTCAAAGTATCCTTGCGTTCATGACATTCACTGCATAGCCCAATTTTACCGTTATCCGTCAGCAAAAAGGCCTCTTTTTTGAACTTGGGGTGCTTTTGTCCTGATGGTCTATGGCATGACGGGCACTCACCGTTTTTGACGGGGAGATGCACAAACTTTTTTTCAGCCTTATGGGGGTGGCATCCGCAGTTTTGCACGCCGGCGGCTTCTGCCGGATGCCCCTTGACAATAAGGGATATACCGGCAATTCCAATCACAATTGCACTAAACAGCCATATAATTTTATCGTGTGAAGAGTTCATGCGTAACAGTACCTCTTCCTGCTCCAAATCAAGGCGGATTTTTTTGTTGGCTTCGCCTTCACAAGAACACTCCGCCACCTTGATCCCCGCCGTTGATTTGAATTCAAATTACATTTTTGAGCCGCCATAACTGTGCAGACCGGACAGAAACAGATTGACACCAAGATAGCAGAAAATGGTAGCGGCAAAACCGATGACCGAAAGCCAGGCGGCACGTTTTCCGACCCAACCCTTCGTGATTCGAGCATGAAGAAATGCTGCATAGACGAACCAGACTATCAGCGACCACGTTTCTTTGGGGTCCCAACTCCAGTAGGTACCCCAAGCATAGTTGGCCCAAGCAGCACCGGTAATAATGCCGAGCGTCAGGAGAGGAAAACCGATCATGATCGAGCGGTAGTTAAGGTCATCCAGCACTTTCAAAGGAGGAAACATTGACATAAGGCCGCCGGCCTGAGCCGATGAATCCGAACCTTCAACTGCAGTTTTAATCAGATACATGATTGAAATACCACAGGCGACTGCAAAGGCAGCATAGCCAAGAAAGCAGGTAATAACGTGGTACAGCAGCCAGTTACTCTGCAACGCAGGAACAAGAGGTTCTATTCCGGTATTCATGCCAAGCTGTGCCCATGCCATACCCAACAACGCAAACGGTATGACAAAAGCTCCGACAATCCGGTATTTATAACGAATGTCAATGTAGGCAAAGAGCAGAACGATCGTCCAGGAAAAGAAAACAATCGATTCATACAGGTTAGACATCGGAGCGTGCCCGACACCCATGTCATAGGATTCTTTCCAGCGCAGAGCGATCGCCACCGTTTGAACAGCAAGACCGGCATACGCTATAAAGCTACCGGCCAGGCCAAGCGACTTGTTCTTGCTTGCAAGGAATGCAAAGAAAACGATCATTGAGATCAAGTATGTAAAGGTTGTAACGTTAAAGAGCATGGAGCTGGTCATATTGGAAAAACCTCCGCTAAATTTTTATTTCCTGGAACTTTTCAGAAATGTCTTCAAACTGCATTTGAAACGCTGCCTGGTTCTTGCTGGCATTGCCGTACATACGGGCATGCCCTTTTGAAACTATCACCCAGATGCGCTTGTGTGACATAAAAAAAGCGACGCCAATACCAATAACCATCAGAGTGCATCCCAGCCAGACTACCCATACTCCTGGATCTTTGGCGACCTGAAGGCCGGTATACTGTTTGGCGTTCGATCCGTCGTAGTTGAAGATAAGAGAATCGCCCCGCTGAGCATTTACTTCAGGAAAATCCTTAAACGAGATAAACGTTTGTGGAGCAGCCCCTTTCCGAGTCACTTCAATGCGAGCAGCCGGACCGGAAAACCCGGGGGCAAACTGACGTACCTCCTGCGTTGCTTCCAGCAGCTTGAGGGTCGTACCGTCCTTCAGCGTAACCGCAACGCCTTCACGAACAGCGACTTTTTCAGGCGTACCTCCGTTTCGCGGAGTCACGGTGATGAAGTGTTCACCACCTTCACTGGCCTGGCCATAGCTGGACTGATAAAACGTAATACCCTTGTAGGTTAACGGCTCATTAACAATGACTTTCACTTGGGAATAACCGGGAACCGGTTTGCCGTTTTCCAGAATAGTTAATATACTTCTGAATTCCTTTGGAGAACCGGTAGGATAAAATTCCACATTGAACTTTTCGCAGAGCACTTCAAAACCGAGCGGCATCTGTGTGCCGTTTCGCCCCTCAAATGCATTGACACTGGTCCCTTCAACAATAGTGACAAACCCCTTGTAACCGGCAAGAGAGCCGATAATTGCCCCGATAAAAATCACCAGTATGCTGAAATGGACCACGTAGACGCCCAGGCGGCACCACGCCGTTTTTTGCGAGAAAAGATGGTATTCACCATTATGTTCGGTAATCACCGGTGTAGAAAATTCTTTCCCGATAAATTCGGCTAACCGCTCTTTCCCTTTTTCGATCGGCCCGGAAAAAGAGAGCTCATTCTTTAGTGAAAATGAATTGCGCATCCCCTCACCCAGCACGAGGGTGGGCTCACTGATATACTTGAAGACGTGTGGCAGGCGTTTAATTGAGCAGGAGACCAGATTCAAGCTGAAAACATACAGCAGGGCAATGAACCACCAGGAGTGATACATGTCAAAGAAGCCTAGCTTGGAGTAAATCTGCAGCTTGGTGGGACTGATCTGGGCGACATACTCAGGAGGCAACGCGCCCTGTGGCAGAACCGTACCGATTATCGATGTCAAAGCCAGTGAAATCAGCAGGAAAAGGGTTAATTTGAGAGAACAGAAAAAATCCCAGACGTTGGTAATAAAGCTTCGTTCGGTAGTTGCCAATGGAATCTCCAGACGGGTGTAATTCCAAATTCAAAATCAAGGCGTTATGTTGGCTTGTTTTCGACTCGTCAACGCACGCGATGTACGCCTACGCCCATAAAACCCGCCGCCATAATATTCATGCTTGATTGAAATTGGTATAATGCATTAACTGCGGCACAAAATACATTTCATAACTTTCGAACAATACCCCAAATTCCAAAAAAAATGCACCACTTTTTTTACTCGTTAAACATTCCATTCTGCTGTGTAATGATCGCTTTCATTTTTATAATCATCGTGTATACTAGGAAAAATTGAACTTATCATCGTTTTCACGGGGCGCTTATGCCAGTCATTCTGGAAGCAATTCTCGTTTCTTTCGGCATGCTTTTTATATTCGCTCTGGCATTTTTGGCCTTATTTCTGTTGGCGATTACCATGTCGCCAATTGAGCGTGGACTGTCCAAAATGATCTGGGATGCCACGACGCCAAAAAGACCCGTTCCGGCGCCCCCCAAGGGTTCTTACCGGGATTTCAGCCGCAAACACTGAACTTTCACATTCTGCTATGCAACAAATTAAGGGCTTCTCGAATTCGGGCAGCCCTTTTTAATAAACAACCCATCGATATACTCGTTACCGTGGTTCTATAGCATCCGCAAAACACGCTATCAATTTACTGACCGGAGGAATGTATCATGTTGCCACTGAAAGATCCCACCCTGCTGAAACAGCTCTGTTACCTCGACGGAAACTGGAGCGGTGCGGACCGGAACGAACAAATGGCTGTCACCAATCCGGCCACAGACGAGACGCTTGGCATGGTCCCAAAAATGGGCACGGCCGAGACCCGCCGGGCAATAGCTGCTGCGGCCGCGGCCCTCCCCGCCTGGCGGGCCAGAACAGCAAAAGACCGCTCGACTGTTCTTAGACGCTGGTTCGAGCTGATCATGACCAATCAGGACGACCTTGCCATCATCATGACCGCGGAACAGGGAAAACCGCTTGCCGAGGCAAAGGGTGAAATCGCCTATGCAGCCTCATTTATCGAATGGTTTGCCGAAGAGGGGAAGCGGGTGTATGGCGACACTATTCCCGGACATACCACTGACAAGCGCATCGTCGTCATAAAAGAGCCGATAGGGGTCTGCGCCGCAATCACCCCTTGGAACTTTCCCGCCGCCATGATAACTCGAAAGGCCGGGCCCGCCTTGGCGGCTGGATGTACAATGGTTGTAAAACCTGCCAGCGCCACGCCATTATCAGCCCTGGCGCTGGCGGAACTCGGTGAACGCGCCGGAATTCCTCCAGGCGTGTTCAGTATCATCACCGGTTCCGCCGCTGCCATTGGTGACGAAATGACAGCCAATCCGCTTGTTCGCAAGCTGACTTTTACGGGTTCGACCGAAATCGGCAAGCAACTGATGGCACAGTGTGCTGCCACCGTCAAAAAAGTTTCACTGGAGCTGGGTGGAAACGCCCCTTTTATAGTCTTTGATGATGCCGATCTGGATGCCGCCGTCGAGGGTGCCATGGCCTCCAAGTACCGCAACACGGGCCAAACCTGCGTTTGCACCAATAGACTGCTGGTACAGTCAGGTGTCTATGACCTTTTTGTGGAGAAACTGTCTGAGGCCGTTTCAAAAATGAAGATCGGCAACGGCCTGGCCGGAGACGTCCAGCAGGGACCACTGATCAATATGGCGGCCCTCGAAAAAGTTGAAGAGCATATAGCCGATGCGACTTCCAAAGGCGCCAGAATAGTTATCGGCGGCAAGCGCCACTCTCTGGGCGGCACTTTTTTTGAACCGACGATTATTGCCGATGTCACTTCTGAAATGCTGGTTGCCAGGGAAGAAACGTTCGGACCATTGGCTCCGGTGTTCAGATTCGATAGTGACGAAGAAGCGATTCAGATGGCCAACGACACGGAATTCGGTCTGGCCTCATACTTCTACAGCCGTGATATAAAACGGGTTTGGCGGACCGCCGAAGCTCTGGAATACGGCATGGTCGGTATTAACACCGGCTTGATATCAACTGAAGTCGCGCCTTTTGGCGGCATGAAGGAGTCAGGGATCGGGCGCGAAGGATCCCGGTATGGCATCGATGAATTTATTGAAGTCAAATATCTTTGCCTGGGTGGAATATGATTCGGAGACAGCCCAGAAATCTTCAAACTCTTCGGCGGTAAGAGGGAAAATAATTATTGACACGTTTACCGTGCAACTGATATTTTTATCTATAGTTTTCATACAAATTAACTCAACATATATATTCTTATCGAGAGCGACTGAGGGACTGGCCCTGTGACGTCGCGGCAACCAGCCTTCCGGCAAGGTGCCAAATCCAGCGGAACCGCATGCGGTTTCGGGAGATAAGGAAGAGCGCAATCCACACAATCCTCTTCCGCACCCCGGAAGGGGATTTATTTTTGGAGGGTACCATGAACATTTCAACACAGGCAGTACAGA
>JBAYTT010000016.1:0-38647 GCA_041675485.1 Pelobacteraceae bacterium
TGAAAAGACAACCCTGACTCCCGTGGAGCGCGCTCTTAAATGTGCCGAACTGGCGTATGACAAGAAGGCATACGATATCTGTGTCCGCGATATCTCGCGAGTCTCGTCGATTGCCGACTACATGGTGATCATCTCCGGTTCATCGGACAAACAGAACCAGGCCATTGCCGACAATATCCGTACCGGCCTGAAGAAGTACGGCAAGATCAATGACATCGAAGGCGCCACGGATGGCAAATGGATCGTCATGGATTACGGTGATGTGCTGGTGCATATCTTCCACGACCAGATCCGCAAGTATTACGATCTGGACGGCCTCTGGGGCATGGCTCCGGAACTTGAGCTGCCGCCGGAAATCAAGGCTTCGCGCAAGGAATCCGATTTTTGAAACGGATCCGCCTTCAAGCGGATAGCGGCGTTGCTTCGGCGTTGCTCTCCTCGACGTACATGGTGTACGCCTGCGTCGGCTACTTCTCGCTGCCTTGCTCTCCGCTCGAAATCGGATCCTCAAATGGGGCTGTTGCCCCATGAAAATACGGGTGTTGTGGGTCGGTAAAAGCCGCGATCCGTGGGTCAAGGATGCGATCGACGAATACGCCGGTCGCATCCGGCGCTACATGCCGCTAGAGCTCGTCGATATCCGTGACGAGAAGGGGGCCGAAGCCGAGGAGATGCGCCGCCGCGAATGCGAGCGGCTGGAGAAGCAGATTTCCCCCGGTGCGACCCTGGTGTTGATGGATGAGCGGGGCGAACAGATAGACTCCCCCGGCCTCGCAGCTTTTGTCGGCAAACAGCGCGACAACGGCGTAGGCGAGTTGATCTTCGTCATTGGCGGTGCCTACGGTTTCTCCGAAGAATTCCGCCGCCGCGGCAAGCTGCTGTCGCTCTCAAAAATGACCTTCACCCACCAGATGGTGCGGGCCTTCCTGCTGGAGCAGATCTACCGGGCGTTTACCATACTGAACGGCGAACCATACCATCATTAAACTGAAAGGCATTTTCCATGAAAAAACCGCTCCTGCTGATGATCCTCGACGGCTGGGGGATCAACCCCAACCTCGCTCACAACGCCGTTGCCCTGGCGAAAACCCCCAACCTGACCAGATTCCTGAATGACTATCCGCATGCCGAGATTCTCACCTCCGGGATGGCAGTCGGCCTGCCGGACGGGCAGATGGGCAACTCCGAGGTCGGGCACCTGAATCTGGGAGCCGGTCGGGTTGTCTACCAGGAACTGACCCGCGTTACCAAGTCCATTCAGGATGGCGATTTCTTTACCAACAGGACCCTGCTTGATTGCATCGCCAAAGTCAAAGCAGCCGGTGGCAGGCTGCACCTTTCCGGTCTCCTTTCCGACGGCGGGGTTCATTCCCATAACACCCACCTTTATGCCTTCCTTGAGCTGGCCAAACGCGAAGGGGTGAAAGAGGTCTATATCCACTGTCTGCTGGACGGCCGTGATACCCCTCCGCAGAGCGGCATCGACTATCTGGCGCAACTGGAAGCGGAGATTGCCCGGATCGGCATCGGTAAAATTGCGACGGTGATGGGGCGCTACTATGCCATGGACCGCGACAACCGCTGGGAGCGGGTCGAAAAGGCCTACAACGCCATCGTCTGCGGCGATGGGGAGAAGCACGCCACTGCAAGAGATGCGATTGAGCAGAGCTATGCCGCCGGGGTGCATGATGAATTTGTGGTGCCGGTCGTTGTTGCCGAGAACGCCACGCTTGATGACGGCGACGGCTTCATCTTCTTCAACTTCCGTTCCGACCGGGCCCGCGAAATCACCCGGGCCATCGCCCTTGATGATTTTAGCGGCTTCGAGCGCCGCAAACGGGCAAAGCTGGCAGGGTATGTCTGCCTGACCGAATACGATGCGACCTTTGGCCTGCCGATCGCGTTCGGTTCCACGGAGCTGACCAACATCCTCGGCGGCGTGCTGGCCGGTGCCGGACTGAAACAGCTGCGCATCGCCGAAACCGAGAAATATGCCCATGTCACCTTTTTCTTCAACGGTGGCGTTGAGACTCCTTTTCCGGGCGAGGATCGCGCCCTGATCCCGTCGCCGAAAGAGGTTGCCACCTATGACCAAAAGCCGGAGATGAGTGCTTTCAAGGTGACTGAAGAGCTCCTGGCCCGCATCGACAGTGACGTTTACGACGTGATCATGCTCAACTTCGCCAACTGCGACATGGTCGGCCATACCGGTATCGAAGCGGCGGCCATCAAGGCGGTCGAGACGGTGGATGCCTGCGCCGGACGGATTGTCGCCAGGGTGTGCGAAAAAGGGGGCGCGGTGCTGATCACCGCAGATCACGGCAACGCCGAACAGATGCAGGATGAAAACGGCGAACCATTCACCGCTCACACCACCAACCCGGTCTGGCTGGTGCTGGTGGATGACAGCCGGAAAGGCACGAAACTGCGCGAAGGTGGCCGCCTGGCCGATGTGGCGCCGACCATGCTCAAGATGCTGGGGATCGCCCAGCCGTTGGAGATGACAGGGGAGAGTCTGGTGTGATTCTGAAGGAATTGTCTCGAATATGAATGTTAAAGCCGCCAGTTCAGTGCTTGTCTGAACGGCGGTTTTTTTTGTAACAAAATGAGCTTGTGCCGGATTTTGATTGTGATAGTGTACATTTAATTCTGACGGATGAAAGGATTCCTGCTCATGAAAAATCAACTAACGACAATCTGCATGCTTCTTACGCTTATGGCGAGCGGTACCGCCCATTCAGTTGGGCCAGGCACGTTCCTGGAATTCAAAGGAAGCGAAGCCGGCACGGTCATCTTCGACGGCACCACTCACAAGAATGCCGGGATAGCGTGTAATGACTGCCACAATCCGGATGTATTTCCCACAATGAAGCATGGGACTGTCAAGATAACCATGGCTGACCTCTATGCCGGAAAATTCTGCGGGAAATGCCACGACGGGAAAAACGGCTTCCTGATCAAGCAAAACTGTGACCGCTGTCACTTTAAGCCGGGGGCTTGATGGAAGCTGTCGCCAGGTATGACAACGAGCGCGGCACGTGTGAGCATCGGAACGTCAGTGACTACACAGGGTAAAATGTACCAATACGAAAATCACACAATAACCAATCGGACATGCAATAATATTCATTTTTTCGGGGGATGAACGTGAGAGTTCTGAAACATATCATGGCAGCGGCAATTTTCGTGGTTTCAGCGGCGTTTCTTGCAGGAGCATCTGGAACTGCAAAGGAGCACGGAAGTGCTCAAACGGGAGATTCGCCTGCTGCCGATCAGGTGGCGGCCCCGGCGGAACCGGCTCAATCGAAGAGCAAAAGGAAGGGGACTAAAAAGCCTACTGCCGAGTATGCCCGCGATGTTGCCCCCATCAATACGGATGAGGCCGTGGAACGGATAATCGGAAAGAGCCAGAACTCCGTTCCGAAGAAAAAAAAGTCATCACATAAAAAGAAAGTGTCCCGTGTTGCACAAGAGCAGTCAACTGACTCCCACCATGCCGCAATACCGGTTGATTCGGAAGAGGCGGTAAAACGTCTGCTTGAAGGGAACCGGCGCTACATTGCGGGAAAGAATTCGGCGAATCATCGTACCGCAAAGCGTCGCACCGAAGTTGCCAAGGGGCAGCACCCGTTTGCAGTAATTGTCGGATGTTCCGATTCGCGGGTGCCTCCTGAAATTCTTTTTGACCAGGGGATCGGCGACCTGTTCGTGGTGCGGAGCGCCGGCAATGTAATTGATGATGTTGCCATCGGCAGTATCGAGTATGCTGTTGAGCATCTCGGCGTGCAACTTGTTGTGGTGCTTGGCCATGAGCGGTGCGGAGCTGTTGACGCGACCCTGAAGGGGGGAGCGGTTGGCGGAAAGCTGAAAACGGTTGTTGATGCAATCAAGCCTGCCGTTGAAAAGGCAAAGGCCAAAGGGCAGGTTTCACAGGGATGTGATCTTCTCTGTGCATCAGTCAAAAGCAATTCCCGCATGGTGGCAGAGAAGTTACGAAAATCCGGCCCGGCACTCACCGATCCGATAGAAAACGGCTTGCTACGGGTGGTCGGCGCTTATTATGAACTGGACAGCGGAGTGGTTTCGCTTACGTACAAACCGGTTTTGTGATCCTGAAAACGACTCTGAATAACACCATAACGGAGGTCCCATGAAAACCATACATATCCCCGCCACAGGCCAGCAATTTCCCGTCGGCAAGATCGTCTGCCTGGCGCGCAACTATGCCGAACATGCCAAGGAGCTGGGCAACGAAACACCTGCGGCGCCGGTGCTGTTCATGAAACCTGCCTCGTCGGTGATCGGCGATGGGGAGGCGGTGGTGATTCCGGCGTATTCGCAGGAATGCCATTACGAAATCGAACTGGCGGTTCTGATCGGCAGGGAAGCGTGCAAGGTGACTGTTGACAAGGCGCTCGAATACGTCGCCGGATATGGCGTGGCCATTGATATGACCCTGCGCGATGTGCAGAATCAGCTGAAAGCCAAGGGACTGCCGTGGGAGATTGCCAAAGGGTTTGACACCGCCTGTCCGCTGTCCGACTTTGTTCCGGCAGCGGCTGTTGCAGATCCGCATGATTTGAACCTCACACTTGCGGTTAACGGCGAGAGTCGCCAAAACGGCACCTCTGCCGACATGATCAACCGCATTCCTCAGATCATCGCCCATATCTCGGGCATCTTCACCCTCGAACCGGGCGACATCATCCTGACCGGCACTCCGGCCGGGGTCGGGAGGGTCGCGGCCGGTGATGTCATGACAGCCGGGATCGCTACGGTAGGGCACCTTACGATACCGGTTACCTGACGAGACGCACGTACCATGCGAAGCAACCACTTCAAGCATAAAAATCGACTACCCAGGTTTATCAGGCTGTTGAGACGGCTGCGCCCTTTGGAGCTGCCGGTCACCCATCGCCATAACAGAGTCGAGCTCTTTCAAGGGGGGAGACAGTTCTTCGAGGCGCTGTTCAGCGCCATCCGTTCCGCTGAACATACCATCCTGCTGGAATACTACCTCATACACAACGATCATATCGGCTCCGGGCTGGCGGATGAACTGGCTGATGCCGTCCAGCGCGGAGTTGTGGTCAAGCTGATCTACGATTATATCGGCTGTCTTGACACGCCGGCCTCCTACTTCAAAAACCTCTCCCGGCAGGGGATCAAACTGCTCCCCTTTAATGTTCCCTCTTTTAAGCGCGGTCTTTACTGGTTCGATAAACGAGATCATCGCAAGATGACCATTATTGATGGTGCGACGGCTTTACTGGGGGGCTTTAACATTGGTGATGAGTATGCCGGAAGTCTGGGGGGTAAACAGAGTTTCCGAGATCTCGGCTTCAGTATCCGTGGTGAGGCGGTGGGCGAACTGGTCATGATATTCCATGAAACCTGGAACGGCGACCGGGATGAGAGTGCCGTGCGGGTTGTGCCGGCCCAGCCGCGATCCCACTGCAGGAAAAGCGGGGATGCCGCCGTCAATATCATCAGCGGTGGTCCCCGTCAGCGGCGTTCCTACATCCGCGAGGCCTTTCAGGTCAATATCGCCGCTGCGGCCGAAGAAATCCTGATTGCCACTCCCTACTTCGTGCCCGGTCCGCGCATCATCCGTTCCCTGCTGCGGGCTGTCCGCCGGGGGGTGCGGGTGCGGCTGCTGCTGCCGGCACGGAGCGACGTGCCGCTTATGCTGGTGCTCGGGAGAAGCTCATATGCAACCCTGCTGAAGGGAGGAGTTGAAATCTTCGAGCTGGAGCGGGAAATTCTGCACGCCAAGGTCATGCTGATTGATGCCGAGCGGACGGTCATCGGTTCGGCCAACCTCGATCAGCGCAGCTTTCATCGCAACTATGAGATCAACTGCATGGTGGATAACGTGCAGTTCGGCGGGCAGATACGGACGTTGCTGCTGGAGGAGATCAATGCGGCCCGCCCGGTAGAGTTGGATGTTCACGAGCGGCGGGGCGCCCTGATACGGGTCATGGAGTGGGTGGTCAACCTGTTCGGGTGGTTTGTGTGATTGCCGGCCTGATTGACAGCCATTGCCATCTCGATCTTGAACCGCTCAAGTCCGGGCTGCCGCAGTTTCTGCGGGAAGCATGCGCTGCCGGAGTGCAGGGTTTTGTCGTTCCCGGAGTAAATCCCGACGGCTGGCCGGGAATTGCCGCGGTCGCCGGAGCAGCCCCCCGCGTGTTCCCGGCATACGGCATCCATCCGATGCATGCGGAATGCATGAATGACCAGGTTCTTGAGCGCTTGGGGGAACGTTCGGCACAGGCGGTCGCTATCGGAGAAACCGGCCTCGATCCGGTCTATACGGTGTCTCTGGATCTGCAGGAACGAGCGTTTCGCGAACAGATCCGGGTAGCCGTCACCAGTGGCCTGCCGCTGCTGATCCATTGCCGGCAGGTGTTTCAACGGGTCGTGAACATACTGCGCGAAGAGCGGGGCGACCGGGTAGGCGGGATCATGCATGCCTTCTCCGGTTCCGTGGAAATGGCGCGCGAGTTTATCCGCCTCGGCTTTGCCATTTCGATTTCCGGGACCGTTACCTGGCATAATGCCGTCAAACCTCTGCGCATAGCCCGTGAGCTACCGCTGGAACATCTGGTGCTGGAAACCGATGCCCCGGATATGACTCCCGAGCGGTATCGCGGAACCTTCAACCGCCCGGCCTGGATAACGGAAACGGCGCTGCGGGTGGCGGAGATCCGGGGTGTAGCAGTGGAAGATGTTGCCCGATTGACAACGGGGAATGTCCGACGAATTCTGCGGATTGAGGGCAGCTCTGCTTGAGGCTGTATTTTAAGCGAGCGCTGTGCTAGTATCTGTCGCGTTATGATTTATTACTAACAATGATACCAAGGAGCTATACGTCATGAAATATACCCTTGTACTGCTTTCGGGAGCTGTTTTCGCCATCAGCGGTTGCACCATGTTCACGGCCTGGAAAAGCATTCCGCCGCCGGGGGGATGCGACCAGTGTCATAGCACACCGATCAGTGCCAACTGGCAGGCGACGTACAAGCCGGCCACGGTGACCGACGAGCGCGGGCGCCTCTCCTTCCAGACCCCCGAATATAATCAGCCTACTCTGGGAGGGCAGCAGTCACCGCTGGATGAGAAAAAAGTCGAGGAAACCGCCTGTTTTGACTGCCACAAATCTCCTTCATCGGCACACAAACAGCATAAGGGGCGTTTTCACCATTAATCTCCCGTGCGACTGAAGCGATAGCCGACTCCGCGCACCGTCAGAAAATGTTTCGGATGGGCGGGGTCGGGTTCGAAATATTTGCGGAGCCTGACGATGAAGTTGTCCAGGGTCCGGGTTTCGGTGTCGCTGCTGTACCCCCAGACGGACTGCAGCAGGTCGCTGCGATGGATGGCAATCCCCTCTTTCTGGAAAAAAAGCGACAGCACCCGTACCTCCATCTCGGTCAGATCAATTTCCCCCTGTGCCGTTCTGCCCCGATAAGAAAGCAGAAACACCTCGTTGTCGCCGAAGCGATACCCCTCCTCAACCGGCTCGGGCCGATACCATGACGACCGACGCAACATTCCTTTGACCCGCAGCAGAAATTCCACAAGATTGAACGGCTTGGTGAGGTAATCGTCGGCGCCGTTTTCCAGCCCCTCCACCCGGTCGGCATCGTCGGAACGGGCGGTTAGCATCAGGATCGGGACACGCGGATCGAGCGCCCTGATGGCGCGGCATGCCTGAAAGCCATCCATGCCGGGAAGCATGACGTCCAGGATAACCAAGTCAAAACGTTCAATCTCAAGTGTTGCCAGGGCCCGTTCAGCGGTTTCAAAATGGCTGACCCGGTGCCCCTCTTCTTCCAGATTGAAACAGATGCCTCGCGCCAGATGAATCTCGTCTTCAACCAGCATGATATGTGGCTTGTCATCGGTCATTTCAGTCGCCTCACACTGCGGGAAATTTTAAGGTAAACGTACACCCTTTGCCCGGCCCGTCGCTGGTCACCGCGACAGTACCTCCATACCCCTTAATAACGGATTCCACGATGTAAAGACCGAGCCCGGTGCCGCGTACGTTGTCTCCCGGAGGCTGGGCACGGTAAAAACGCTCGAATACCTTCTTCAGCTCTTTGCCGTCAAGCCCCCGGCCATGATCCTGAACCGACAGCAGCAGCCATGGTCCTGATTTGACGAGCCGGACCGATATCTCTGGGGATTGCGGCGAATAGAGGACCGCATTTTCAAACAGGTTGCGCAGCACCATGCTCATGTCTTCAGGATCGACCAGCGCCTTCAGCGCGGGTTCCGCCTCGAACGAGATGTTTCCCCCCTGCGGCAGGGTGGTGCGCTCCCGTTCCACATGTTCGTTAACCAGCTGCGTCATGTCGGTCAGCCGCTTTTCGGACTGCTTGCGCTTCTGCTCAAGGCGGGCGGCCATCAGCAGGTTATTGATCAGGTAATGGAGCCGGTCGGTGTCGGCCAGCATGGTGGTGACGAAAGAATCGAGCCGCTCTTCCGACGGCTTGCGCAGGCGTATCGTCTCCAGGTGAAGCTGGATTGACGCGAGCGGAGACTTCAGCTCATGAGTCACCTGGGAGATGATGTTGCGCTGCTGCAGGTACAGGCGCGACTGGCTGTTCCAGTAGACAAAGATCACGTACACGCCGATCAGAATCAGCACCATCATGACCAGGCCTTCCACCATGACCGGCCAGTTGGCTCCCTGTCCGAGCAGCTCCGGGCGGTATTTCTCGGCCAGTTGACGGAACTCGCGGTGTTTGCCGATAAACCAGTAGATCCAGAACACGACAACGGTGATCCAGACCAGCTGGATGGCGATCAAGGCCATGATCGGATGAAAAATGCGGCGAAGAATGTTCATGATTCCGGCACCTTTTACTCTGAACTGTGTTGCCAATATCTCTACTATTGCATTGCATGCTTGTGCATCAAGCAGCTTTCTGATACATTTGCGCGTTACTGAAACAGAGTTATAAATACCTTGCGGAGTGTATGTCAATGGCCAGTATCGATTTCAAGAAACTTAACCGGCAGATGATGATCTACCGGATTGTACAGACCATATTGACCGGACTGCTGATCGTTCTGGCGATAATTTTCCAGAGCAGGTTTGCCGCTCTCCACAAGCCGGAGCAGTTCATCAGCAGTGTCGTTGCATCGATTGCCGTACAGTTGCTTTTGATCTATCCGGTCTACCGTCTGGCCTGGCGCGATGCCGGTGTCGAAATCGAAGGTGGTGCGCCAAACCTGTCAGCCGACCAGTTGACCGCCCTGCGTAAAAAACGGTTGATCGGCGACCTGTGGAAATTCTGTGGCGTTGCGTTCTTTATTACCTTCGTCGCGCTGGTCCCGGATGCAAAGAAGGCAGCCGGTGCGCCGATGGTTCTCGCAACGACGATCTTCTCGTTTCTGCTGACCTGCCTGATGTATTTTCAGTGTTTCAACTTCAGCGCCAAAAAACGGATGAAGGCATTATAGGCAGTTAACCACAGATACATAGAATGAACACGGATAAAACCTGAAGACAAGCAAAATGCTTTCTTTAATAGTGCTGGTAACAGTTTGATGTATCCGTGTTTATCCTATTCATCCCAGTTTCGAATGCTTTTAGGCTGAAATGCTTTACCCTCGAAAAAACTCCTCCATCTTGCCAAACAGTTCCGCCGAGTCCCCTTTGATGATTTCCGTATCCGGCAGGGAACGGAGAAAAATTCTGCCATAACTCTTGTTCAGTACCCGTCTGTCGAGGATCAGTACCGCCCCCCGGTCATCGCGACTCCGGATCAGCCGTCCGAAACCCTGGCGGAACTTGATGACCGCCTGCGGTACGGAAAAGTCGCGGAACGGGTCACCGCCGTCGACCTTGATCTTTTCGGCGCGCGCCTGCTGAACCGGTTCGGTCGGCACCTGGAACGGGAGCCGGGCGATGATCACCAGTCGGAGCGCCTCCCCCTTGACATCGACACCCTCCCAGAATGAATCGGTGCCGAACAGCACCGCGTTGCCTTCTGTGCGAAACTGTGTCAGCAGGGCATGGCGGCCGGTTTCCCCCTGTTTGAGCGAGGTGAGCCCCATGCGTGCCAGCAGCGGGGAAAGAGACTGATAGACACGATTAAGCAGGTCGTAAGAGGTAAAGAGGATAAAGGCGCCGCCGCGCGAAATCGTAACCGCTTTGAGAATATGATTTTCCAGGGCATCACGGTAGCCGGGTGACGTTGGTTCCGGCATCTCCTCCGGTACCGCGACAAACACCTGACGGGCATAGTCGAACGGTGATGCCAGCTTCAGTTCGGTCAGGCGCTCCTTGGGGAGCAGGCCGAAGCCGGTGCGCTTTTTGAGGTACCCGAATTCGCCCCCTACCGTCAGCGTGGCGGAGGTGACGATGATGGTTTTTAGCTTGTCGAACACGCTTTCCTTCAGCTGGCCCGAAATATCGAGCGGTGCGGCGGTGAGCCGGGCCTGGATGCCCCTGTTGCCGCGCCGGGTCTCGATCCAGCGGCAGTACCCATCGGCTTCGGTCGTGAAAAAGAGCAGTGCGTCGGCCATCGCCTGCAGCCTTCCTTCGATGCCCCCCGTATCGAGCAACTGGTCGGCCAGCTTTTCCTGAAGTTTTTCGGGGAGATCCTTCGAACGCCGCAGCAGGGTACGCAGCGACGAGGTGTAGTCATTGACGGCGTCGGCCAGAGCGTGCAGCCGCACCCGGCACTCCTGCCAGAACGGGGTGCCCTCCACTTCGGGGGTGATGCGCAGTTTCTGTTCCCGCCCGGCCACACCGCCCATGTCACGTTCGACGCTCACCGCCAGCCAGTCCATGGTTTGTTCGGTCATTCCCCCCAGGTCGTGGGCTTTGGGGAGCAGGTGGCTTTCCAGCAGACCGGACAGCTCGGCGTAGAGCCCTTCCTGCGATTCAGGCAGATCACGGGTGATGCGGTTGGTGATGATCGTCAGCAGTCCGGCACGCCCCGCCTTCTGCGGCACCAGCCGCTGCAACTGTTTGAGGATGCCGCTCCGGGCAATGGTCAGCGACAGGTGGCTGGTGGCAACGTCTTCCAGGTGATGCCCTTCGTCGAAGATAAGCCGGGTAAAGGGGGGGAGAATGGCGGTGGCGTCGTAGCCGGTCTCCTTGCGCAGCACGATATCCGACAGTAGCAGGGCGTGGTTGACCACCAGCACCCGCGCGGCTGATGATTCGCGCCTGGCCCGGTAAAAGAAGCAGCGGTTGAAATGTTTGCAGCGCGACCTGCCGCACTGGTCGGCTTCACAGCAGACCTCCTCCCAGGTGCCGGCGTGCGGCGTGAAGGCCAGGTCGCTGCGGCAGCCGTCCTGGGTGCTGTGGCTCCATTCGATGATGGTGGTCAGCTCGGCCGATGATTCGTCGGGAAACAGGGACGGCTCCGCCTCGGCATGTTCCAGTTTGCGCAGGCAGGCGTAGTTGCTGCGCCCCTTGACCAGCGCCGCCTTGAACTCCACCGCGCAGTTGCGTGCCAGAAACGGCAGGTCTTTGCGGATCAGCTGTTCCTGCAGGTTGATGGTGTTGGTGGAGACGACGATCCGCTCGTTGTTGCGCACCGCCCAGAGGATGGCCGGAATCAGGTATGCCAGCGATTTGCCGGTGCCGGTGCCCGCCTCGACCAGCACGACCCGATCCTTGTTGAACGCCTCGGCGACGGCAAAAGCCATCCGTACCTGTTCGTCGCGCTGCTCATACCCCTTCAGGTGGGCCATCATGCCATCGTTGGCAAAGACCCGGCTGATCTCCTCCAGGGAGAGCAGTTCACCTTTTCTTTCGGTAAAGGGGGCGACGACCTGGTAGCAGCGGTTGCAGTCGTTGTCGATGATGGCGAAACCGATTCCCTGGTTGCCGCAGACCGAGGCGATGTCCATGTCGGCGGACGACGGGGTGAGGTCGCCGGAGGGGTGGTTGTGAATAACGACGTCACCGCCCGAAGCCCGGGTGATGATGGCGGGTACGGCGACCTTGCTGCCGCGGGCGATGGTTTCCGCTTCGTAGATAACGCCATCGACGTTGATGTGGCCGATGAAGAAAACTTCGTTCCCTTTGGCGGCGGTAATTTCATGGCGCATCAGGGCGCGGCAATCGGGGGTAAATTGAGTTTCCATAAGAGGGAGTACCTTAACACAATCGTACAAAAAAAGGCACCGGGGAAACCGGGCGACATGTATTATGCCGTGCGATGAGAGAGTGTGATGAAGCGGGCTATTTGGTCTTAAATAACATAATCCTGAAAAGCAGTCTCGCGCAAAGCTCGCCAAGAACGCAAAGGAATATCAATCGGTTATCCAGATATTGACAGTCCATCTAACCGGCGTTGGTCTCCAGCTACAACAATTAATTGATTCCTTTGCGAACTTTGCGCCTTTGCGCGACTGACTACCGTTTAAATGGTTGGTCTAGCGTGTCAGTTCAGCAGCAATCCCACCACACCAGCTCCCAGAATCACGATCATCGGGGAGATTTTCGTCCATTTGAACAGGGCAAAGCCGACCGCCAGGATCGCAAATTCCTTCAGACCCGACAACGATGAAGCCCCCATGTTCCAGGCGGCCGCGGCAACCAGTCCGACCACCGCCGGGAGCAGGCCGTCGAGGGTGTTTTTGATGAGGTCGATTTTCTTCAGGCGGTGATAATGACGCCCCACGGCCAGCATCAGCGCGGTGCAGGGGATGAAGATGAAGACCGTGGCCACCAGGGCGCCCGGAAAGCCGCCGGCCTTGAAGCCGGTGAAGGTAGCCAGCATGGCCAGCGGTCCGGGGGTCAGTTGCGAAAGCGCCAGGCCGTCGAGAAACTGGCGCAGGGTCAGCCACTGGTACTGTTCGACCATAATGTGGTTCAAGAGCGGAATCAGCACGTAGCCGCCGCCGACAAAGATCAGGCCGATGCGGAAGTAGATCCAGGCGATGGTAAGCAGTGCCGGCATCAGGTGTTCCTCCGGCGGTAGAGGCTTACCCCCAGCGACCAGGCGCCGGCTGCCAGCAGTACCCAGGCGGCGTTCAGTTTGAGGAACACGGTGGCGGCAAAGGCAACCAGCGCCATCAGCGAGCTGTTAAGCCCCTTGATCTGTTTGCGTCCCATATCGATGGCGACCACTACGATCAGGCCGATAACGACAGGGTTGGTGCCTTTAAGGGCAGCCTGCAACTGGGGGAGTTTGTGGTAGGTGAAGTAGAGCCAGGAGAGCAGCGTCACCAGCAGAAACGAGGGGAAGATAAAGGCAACGGCAGCGGTGATGCCGCCCCGGATGCCGCGCAGGTGGTTGCCGATGAAGGTACAGGTATTGAGGGAGAACGGTCCTAAAATCTGCCCGAAGGCAAGTCCATGCAGAAACGCTTCGTTGCCGATCCACTGTTTTTCCTTGACGCAGACCCGTTCGATCAGGGCGACAATGGCCATGCCGCCGCCGAAACCGGTCAGGCCGATTTTGGCAAAGGTCATAAAGATATCGGAAAAGCTTACTTTTTGTCCGTTGTCGTTCATGCCGGATGTATAGCAGGAAGCGCGAAGCTGCGGCAAGGAGAATTAGCTGGTGGGCGGCTCCTGATAGTATCGGTTATTTAATTTGATTTAATTGTTTGAAAATATGTGGTAATGAGGCGTGAGTGTAGTGAAGGTAGGGTGGAATAAAGGTGATGGGGCTAAAAGGAAAAGCGCTGGCGGCTTCCATCCGGGGGATGTCGAGTTGATAGAGAGTATGCCGAAAGAATCAAACAATGAGCAGGTCATAAGTTGCCTGTATACGGAACTTTTGATAACAAAAACAAACCGAAAAAGCTACGTATATAAGGAACAATCGAGTTGCGTATATACGTAGCAAGTTCCGTATATGCGGAAACCCATTATAAGCGAGTTGAGCAAATTAAAGAGAAAGAAAAAAATGAATCTGAGAATTTACATTGCTATTGCTGCGTTGGTATTAATTTCATCGGTCGCGGTTTTGGGAGCAGAGCCAAAGATTGTGACGGATGCACTTTCATCAGCGGAATGGATATCGAAAGCCCTTATCAGCTCAGGCTACAAGGCTGATTTCAGTCTCGACAGCTTACGAGAAATTGATCGCTTTTTTGAAGAACAAGCAGCAGATGGTAAAGCGAAGGCAGGAGGACTGCTCTCGGAAAAACCTGGACAACGAATATTCGGTATTGGTGCATACGTAGGAGAAGTTATTCGACGAAAATTCGGAGGCAAATGGGAAGGCAATGATGCCGATCCGCAGGCAGAGATAAACATTTCTCTGAAGCTGAGTTCAGGCGCAACCGTTTGGCCTGTACAGCGAGTAATGAAGCGTTTAAAAAACGGTGGAGAAGACGGCATTTATGCGTATGGAGCTCTTATTGTCAGGACAGAGTAGTGAGCAATGCTCAACCAGCCGGTTGCACACCGGCCCGCCCTGAGAAACCGGGCGATGCGGGTGAACCGGACACCCCGTTATGCAGGAGCAAGGAGAAAATCAACATATGAGATTTATAGTCACCGTCATGATTTCATTAGTGCTGGCGTCTTGCGGCAAAGATGAACCGCGAGCATTGCAGCCCCCGGCGTCGGTGGTTGCGGTTGAGGATATCGGGGCCGTAACTGTCCAATGGTCTCCAGTGGCCGGGGCAACTTCATACAATGTCCGATATTCTACCGATCCGAATCTTGACTCCTTTTCCTCCGTACAAACCGACTCTTCGGTCACATCGGCAACCATATCGTACCTAACCAATGTCCCCTACTACTTTGCAGTAACTGTGACATACGGTGATCGAAATAGTGCACCATCGAAGATAGTAAGTGTAACTCCACTAAGGGTATCGCAAGTCATTGGTGGTAATCATGTCGATAGCGCAACTGGCGTCACCAATGATTCGTCGGGCAATATTCTGATTACTGGTAGCAGCAGTTCGTATCCATTTGATGGTACATACGCAGCGGGTGGAAAATTTGCTTTCGTAACGAAACGGACACCTCGTGGTGATCGGTTATGGACCACTACAGTCGGACGGGAAATCACCTCGGCGTTAGCGATCTCAACGGGGCCTGCCGACGAGGTGTATATAACAGGCTATACGAGTGCAGATCTTGATGGTGTTCATATCGGGTGGTCTGATCTCTTCATCGCAAAACTCGATGCTGAAGGTAACTTGAAATGGCTCCATCAACTGGGAGTTACTGGGGCAAGCACCCAAGGAATGGGAATTTCAGTTGATGGTGCTGGAAATGCGTACGTTACTGGAACGACCAGTGGCGACCTGTTGGGGATCATCCGGGCTGGGAATACTGATATGTTCGTTGCAAAGTATGCCCGGAATGGAGAAAGGCAGTGGGTTCGATTGTACGGCAGTAGCGGTTCAATAGTTTCAGGACAACACATCGCTGTGACTTCCGCGGGATTTGCAGTTACTGGATCAACCAGCGGATTCTTTTACGGCGAAAGAAATTCAATCTCTCCGATTTACGTGATGATGTGTGACATTGACGGCAACAGAATCTGGTCTCACACAATAGGGACCGGCCTGACTACTGAAGTGGCTGGAGTGGCCGTTGCAGCAAATGGTGACTTATACGTTGCCGGGTATACGAATGGCAGCTTCATGGCAACTCCAAAAAACGGACAAAATGATACGTTCCTTAGCAAATTTAGAGCAGATGGCACGTATAGATGGACGGTGACTTCAGGTGTTGCCGGACGGTATAAAAACGCTTCTGGAATCACAATTAGCACTTTAGGGGACATTTTTGTAACCGGTACCCTTACAAACAGCCAAGGCTTGAATAACATGTTTCTTGACCGGTATTCACTTGAGGGTGAAAAAATTTGGTCGGTAGTCCGGGCACCGGATTCTACCGTCGCAATAAGTGGCATTACCGCGTCATTGGGCCACGTTTATGTTACCGGTATCTTGTATTCTCAATTATTTGAAAACAACCAAGGAATAGGGTACGACGACGTAATACTTGCAGGTTTCAATAGCGACTATGGTTGTTACTAGAAGAGAAGCGAGTGGAAGTCATGCACAACAACGGCGAAGACTCTGTCGCGGCTAAACAGCCGCCGCGTAGGTCACGCTGTGGCCCGTTGCCACAAATAGAGACCAAACAAAATGATGAAGGAACTTACTAATACAAAACAGAACCCTGGTGAACTATTCAGAAGGTGGTTCCATGATGACTATTTCGACCTGATCGTGTGGTTCAACCCTGATGGTTCAACACACAGTTTTCAACTCTGCTATGATAAGAAGCGCTATGAGAGGGTACTGAGTTGGAGATCACCTGGAACGTATTCCCATAATCGCATTGATGATGGTGAGGGCCGGCCCTTTCGTCACAAATCAGCGCCTATAGCGGTGGCGGATGGGATGTTTAACGCAGCGGAAGTTGCTGAGAAATTCATGAATGCGTCGGCCGCTCTTCCTGAAAATGTCACTTCTTTAGTCTGGGATGCAATCCGGCAATATCAACCATAAGTGCCAACCAGAGCACTAGACCTGAGCTGATAAAGTCAAGTCAGCGCCTACGACGTTGGCTTGAAGATTAAAACTCAATATTTCTTGCACTATTCTCTAGAAGGCTGTAAATTATGCGCATACGCAATGCGTATGAGGAGCACATTATGCAGCTTAATTTTTTCAACCCAAACGCACAAAAAAAACCAACTAATTTGAGTATTAACAGTGATCTTCTCCAGCAAGCCAAAGAACTTCATGTTAATTTGTCACAGACTTTAGAGTTGCGCCTCGCGGAGATATTACGGGACCAGAAACGGCGAGAATGGCAAGAGGAAAATCAAGAGGCTATTGAAGAATATAATAGACGCATTGAAGCTCGTGGAGTTTTCAGTGATGGCTTGAGGCAATTCTGATGGCCCAGTTCGATGTGTATGCAAACCCAAATCCTGCAACAAAACGAACCATTCCCTTTTTATTAGACATACAGACCGACCTCTTGAGCAACTTGACAACACGCGTAGTTATTCCTCTCTATACCGTCTCTGCCATGGGCAAAGCCGCCAAACATCTAAACCTCCAATTTTCCGTAAAAAGAACCACCGTCATAATGTCAACGGCTGAGTTGGCCGGTGTTGCGGTAAGTAGCCTTGGGGATAAAGTATATTCCCTCAAGGAACATCGTAACGAAATCATAGCTGCCATTGATTTCCTCGTCACCGGTTTTTGATTTGCCACCAACTATCGGCACGACCGGGATGTTATTCTACGCATGTTGTGAGCTGGGCAGCGAAAGAGAATTTGATACCTCCAGGAGTTTCACATGAGCAACGCAACGTGCACATCAATTGACAAGGCCCTGGCCACGGTATGTGAACACTGTCCGGTCTGTCTCCATGCCCGCCACCATCAGCAGGGGATCGTGTTCAACTTCGTGAAAGGTATCGAAACGGATATTTGCCCGTTTTGCAAGGCCTATGAACGGGTTCACGGCCGGAAAGCCCACGAAAAAAGAAATCCGCCATGTCAATCGTCACCGTCGGATAATTAAAGAACAGGTGGCACCATCCACAACGGTAAAAAGCTTGGTATAATTCCCTCTGCGAAATGTTCCATGCCTGCGGGTACATTTTAGAGAGGAGGAGGGCGGCAATGATAGCTGTCAAAAGTACGATTACTGGCATCCTGATTGCGGTGGGAGTCCTTATGCCGCTGTCGGCAGATGCCGAAATTTCTGTCGCACTGTACAGTGGCAAACAGTTCACCAGCAATGGAGACCTGAAACTGAAACAGGGGCAAACGGACCTGAGTTTCCGTGATGTGAGCTGGGATGATCAATCCTTTGAATCACCCGTCTACTACGGGGCCCGGATCAGCTATTGGTTCGATGAACATTCACCGTGGGGAATGGCAGTGGATTTCACGCACGCCAAAACCTACCTGAACGGCAGCGATACGGTTGCCGTCAGCGGCACCCGCAACGGCACGCCGGTCAATGACCGTGAACCCGTATCAGACAGTATCCGGCACTTCGCGCTGTCGCACGGTCTGAACATGATCACCTTTAACGGTCTGCACCGCTGGTTCCCCGCCGGCACGCGGGACGTGACGCCTCTTGGCAGGATGCAGCTGCATGCCGGACTCGGCGCCGGGTTCAGCATCCCCCATGTTGAAGCGGACATCAATGGTGTTTTGACCAATGAATATCAGGTGGCGGCCGGGCCGGTTATAAACGGCATGTTGGGAATCAATTACGATTTGACCCGATATGTGTCCGGTATTCTTGAATATAAGTTGAGCTATGCCGATGTACGGGCCGAATTGAACGGCGGCGGCTCTATCGATGCCGCGACAGTCAACCATCAGCTGGTCTTCGGACTGGCGGCCAATTTCAATCTCTGGTGACTGTTTGACCGGCATGTCACCCCGGTCGTAATTAGGAAAACCAGAAAGGAGGCAACAGATGATTACGGATTATCAGGTGGTGTATGGGCATGACATATGGGTCTTGGAAGCCAGGGTTAAAGAGTTGCTGGCCGAGGGATGGCAACCGTTCAATGAATTGCAGATAGCCACGCCGGTAAAGGATAATGTGATCACTCCTTTTTATGCACAGGTCATGGTCAAAATAGCTGGCTGAACGCCAAAAGATACCGGCGGTCAGGTTATGCCGTTCCGCCGTCAACCCTCCGAGGAATCAATCCCGCGGAGGGTTTTTTGTATCGGGCCGTTAATGACATCTCTGTTGTGAAAAATGGCAATTCATGGCATCGTGCAGGATCGAATCACAACGTTTTTCCGCTCCCCGAACGGGAGTCCGATTTTACAAGCAGAGGAGTTCTCCATGTCCTTCCGTACAATTGAATGGCTCGATGACACCGTAATCATGATCGACCAGACCCGCCTGCCGGGCGAAGAAGTCTACAATACCTATACCGATTTTCAGTCGGTGGCCGAGGCGATCAAGGGGATGATCATCCGGGGGGCGCCGGCCATCGGGGTGGCGGCCGCCATGGGAGTGGCGCTGGGGGCGCGGGCGATCATCGCCGATACCCATGAATCGTTTTTCCGCCAACTGGAAAATGTCTGCGATGTGCTGGGACGTACCCGTCCGACGGCGGTCAACCTGTTCTGGGGGCTGGAGCGGATGAAACGGGTGGCGGAGGCTAACCGGAGCAAGAATCTCGATAAAATTCGCGAAGCCCTCAAAAAAGAGGCGATTCTGATCGAGCAGGAGGATCAGACCATCTGCAGGAACATCGGCAAGTGGGGGGCGACGCTGATTCCGGAAGGGGCCACGGTGCTGACCCACTGCAATGCCGGTGGGCTGGCGACGGCCGGCTACGGCACCGCGCTGGGAGTTATCCGCGCCGCCCATGAAGCGGGAAAGAAGATCCAGGTCTTTGCCGACGAAACGAGGCCCTGGCTGCAGGGGGCCCGCCTGACCGCCTGGGAACTGATGAAATCCGGCATTCCGACCACGCTGATCTCCGACAATATGGCCGGATTTTTCATGAGCCGTGGCGAGATCACCTGCTGCGTCGTCGGAGCCGACCGGATCGCCGCCAACGGCGACACCGCCAACAAGATCGGCACCTATTCCGTAGCGGTGCTGGCCAAGGAGAACAACATCCCGTTCTATGTTGCCGCTCCGGTATCCACCCTCGATCTGACCCTTTCCGACGGGAGCAAGATCCCGATCGAGGAACGTCCGTTCAACGAGGTTACCCACATCAAGGGCATTGCCATTGCCCCGGAAGGGGTCAGGGTCCGCAACCCTGCCTTCGATGTAACTCCCGCCCGCTACATCACGGCAATCATCACCGAAAACGGCATCGTCAAAGACGATTTCCGCGGTGGCCTGCGCAAGGTAGCGGGTCACTGACATGCACATTGAGCGCTTCTCCCGGGAGTTCAGCCGTATCATGGCGAACTCCGATCCCGCCACGCAGTTGCCGGAGCTGACCACGTTTCTTGATTCCCACGGATTCCAGTTCGGGGCGCGCAGTGCCGAAAATATCCTGCTGCTCCGGCAGCTGTTCGCCGTTGATGCGCTGCACCGCATTGTCATAAACGCCCTCATGACCCCGTCGCCCGACCAGGCGCTGAACTCCTTCGAACGGCTGACCGGAGTTGTGGCCCCGGAACATCTCTCCGAGATGGCCGAGCACAAGAAGCGTTTGGCCCAATGTGTCCTGCTCTGCGGCTCCTCACCGTTTCTGGTTAATTTGATGTACAAATCTCCCGATACCGTGCAGTGGCTCTTTCTGGAGAACGGCATCGATATTTCCCGCTCTGCCGAAGATATGCAGGCAGCCGTACTGGGCACCGTCGATGAATCGACCGATTTCACCGCGCTGCAAAGGGCGCTGCGCTGCTTCAAGCGGCGTGAGATCGTACGCATTGCCGCACGCGACCTGAACGGGCTGGCGCCGCTCGAAGAGGTCATGCGCGAACTTGCCGACCTTGCGTCGTCAACACTGCAGGTTGCCTTCCAGGTCTGCCGGCGCTGCCTGGTACGCGACCATGGCGTCCCGCTGATGACCGAAAACGGTGCGGTTCCGCGCGAAGCGGAGATGACCGTAATCGGCATGGGTAAACTGGGCGGGCGGGAGCTTAATTTTTCTTCCGATATCGATATCATCTATTTTTATGAGTCGGACAAGGGGGTAACGGCCGGAGTCGAAAGCGGTTCCGGCGGGAAAAAAGGGGTTGTTTCGCTCCATGCCTTTTTCAACAAGCTGGGTGAGATGATCAGCAAGGCCCTGTCGCAGGTGACGGAGGATGGCTTCGTGTTCCGGGTGGACGTCGGTCTCCGCCCGGAAGGTAAATCGGGCGACATGGCGGTTTCGCTCCGGTCGGCAGAAATCTACTACGAGTCGTGGGGGCAGTCCTGGGAGCGCACCGCCATGCTGAAAGCCAGACCGGTGGCCGGTTCGCTGGCGCTGGGCGAACAGCTGCTCAAAACATTGCAGCCGTTCATCTACCGGAAATACCTCGATTACAACCTGATCGAAGATATGAAGCAGATGAAGCAGAAAATCGATGCTTCGCTGGCCCGTTCGCGGGAAGGGGAGATCAACCTCAAGCTCGGCCGGGGGGGGATTCGCGAGGTTGAGTTCTTCATCCAGGCCCTGCAGCTGGTGTATGCCGGTAAAAATCCGAAACTGCGGGAACGCAATTCGCTGACCGCCCTGGATACTCTGCTGGCAGCCAACCTGCTGGAGGAGGACGATCATAGCAAGTTGCGGGATGCCTATCGTTTTCTCCGCTCGGTTGAACACCGGATCCAGGTGGTGCAGGAACGCCAGACCCACAACCTGCCGGGCAAGGAGGAAGAAATGCTGGCGCTGGCACGGCGCAGCGGCTATCTGCGCGCCAATGGGCTGGAGCGCTTTCGCCAGGTGCTGGAAGAGCACCGCGGCAATGTATCGGTCATCTACGGCACCCTGTTCCATACGCGTGATGAAAAACTGGAGCAGGAGGTCCATCCGCAGGTCCTGTTCCTGCTCGATCCCAAGGCCGATTCCGATCTGGTCAAGGATATGCTGGCGGAGCGCCATTTTGAAGACGTGGAACGGGCTTATGACAATCTTACCTCCCTGCGGCGGGGGCCGATAAAGGCCAATCTGACCGAACGGAGCCGCCGTTCGCTGGAAAAGATCATGCCTTTGCTGACCCAGGAGCTTTTCGAGTCGCCCGATCCCGACCTGGCTCTGACCAACCTGGAGCGGTTCATGACGGTTATTGCCCGCCGTTCCTCATGCTATGCCCTGCTGGCTGAAAACCGCACCACCATCAAGCTGCTGGTATCGCTGTTCGGTATGTCCGAATTCCTTTCCAAAATTCTGATCTGCCACCCGGAACTGCTCGAAAGCCTTATTGTCGGCAGTGATTCATCCGGTTCCAAGAGCAGGATGGTAATGGAGTCTGATCTGGAGTCCCTGCTGGAACAGAGCGATTATTTCGAGGACCATCTGGATATTTTGCGTCGTTACCGCAACGAGGAGTTTCTTCGCATCGGCCTGAACGATATCCATGGCAGGATGCTGCAGGGGGAGGTTACTGCGCAGCTCAGCCTGCTCGGCGAAGTATGCCTGACGGCGGCGTTCCGCCTGGCGGTCACGGAGTTGCAACGTTTCGGGCGCCCTGTTTGGCTGCGTGACGGGGTGACGGCAGAGGCGAGCCTGGCGATTGTAGCCCTGGGTAAACTGGGCGGCGGGGAACTCAACTACCACTCGGACCTTGACATCATCTTTGTCTACGATCACCAGGGGTATACGAACGGCGAGAAACAGATCTCCAACCACGAATATTTCGCGAAGCTGGCCCAAAAAATTATAGCGATCCTCACCATGCAGACCCGGGAAGGGTACGTCTACAAGATCGACACACGCCTCAGGCCATCCGGAAACGCCGGACCTCTGGTGACATCGCTCGAATCATTTCTCGACTATCACCGCAAGGAAGCCCAGATCTGGGAGCGGCAGGCCCTTACCAAGGCCCGTGTTGTACTTGGTGACAACAAACTTGCCAGCCAGCTTCATGACATCATCCGCCATACAATTTACGGTGCAACGATAGATGACGAGGGGCGCCAGGAGATCCATCGCCTGAGAATGCGCATGGAAAACGAGTTGGCCCGGGAGAAGGACGGCAGTTACAACATCAAGACCGGCCGGGGGGGGATGGTGGATGTGGAGTTTGCCGTCCAGTACCTGCAGCTGAAGGAAGGGTGCAGGTACCCGGAACTGCGCACCACCAGTACGGTCGTTGCGCTCAAGGAAATCAGCACGCTGGGGCTGCTGCCTGACGGCAGTGCCGATACGCTCTTGAACGGGTACAAATTTCTGCGCAAACTTGAAAACCGCCTGAGGATTATCCATGACTATTCGGTCAACGATCTCTCGGGATCGAGGGTCTACCTGAACAAACTGGCGCGCCGTCTGGGATACGATCCCAAGCTGAAGAACCCCGGCGCGGTCCTGATCTCCGATTATGAGGAGACAACGGGTAAAATCCGGGATGTGTTTGACGCGCTGTTTGTGGCGCAATAACGGAAATCACCTGATAGAATAATGTTATATATCTGCTTGACTTTACGTCACGCGGTGGTAAATTAAACGCTCACTCATGGAATAAATTAATGTAGATTGTTCATGAAAAGCCAAACTTCCTGTAAAGGGAGGGCGGAAAGCTCCGGGTCTATTATATAGATGGCCGGGCTGCCACGGAACGATTGGGCAGGCTCGGCCTTTTTGTTTCTTCGTACGTATCCTGTCTGTCATGGTTGGGGTTTTCCATGCTGTCATCCACCAAACTATCGGTAGCCTTGAAAGCCGACTATCTTGCCCGGCTCCAGCAGATCGGCACCACAATCTCGCTCGCCCCGGGCGCAGCGCTTTTTGACGCCCACTCCTCGTCCGGTGAAATGCACGTTATTGTCCAGGGGGACATCAACCTGTACAAAGCCGGGCAGGATCTGCCGGTCGTCTGGCTGGGACCGGGCGATATCCTCGGCGAGATCGGTTTCATCCTGCGCACTCCCCGCACCACTTCGGCCCGCGCCGGCATGCAGGGGTGCACCCTCTGGCGGCTGGACCGCCGGGTCATCTCGCCCCGCATGGATGCCGATACCATGGATCTTCTGACCCGCCTCTTCATCGGTTTGGCGCCCTACGTCCGGGTCCGCTATGCCAAGCTGACCGGCGGTTACGGCCATTCCACCAAAACCCTCGAAAACCATTGCGATCACGAGCATCCGGTCATTCAGCATATGGCCGAGTTCCTGATGGGGTACGACTCGTGGGAGACCGCCCAGAATATCTGGGACTATGTGCGGCATCTCCCCTATCGATTCGGCTTCTGGAACATGCATGCCTCCCAGGTGCTGCAGTTGGGGTACGGGACGTGTACCACCAAGAGCAACCTGCAGGTGGCCCTGCTGCGGGCGTGTGAAGTGGAAGCGGCATTCGGCGAGATAGACTTCCCCTCGGAGCGGATGAAACCGCTGGTCCATGAGGGGTATCACCATATCCTGGCCATCGAACCGAATGTGAAGCACTACTTCGCCGTCATCCGGATCGGCGACGAATGGTATCCCTGTGATGCCACCTACCCTCCGCAGGTGTGGGAACTGCTGGCTACCGGCCAGCCGGAAAGCCTGTTTGAGCCCGGCACCTCTTTCAATCCGTGCAACGCCCTGGCCGGCAAACCGGCCGATGCCTATACACGCTACGCTACTCTCAACCATGTCCTCAAGAAGCGCCCCTTTTACGATGCCGACAACGTCGAAGCGATGAACATCGTACTGGACAAGGTGCAGGGGCCGTTCCTGATGATTCCGGAATGGGTGGTGCCGATTCACTACCTGATGCAGCAGGAGCCACGCGCCGCTTTTCAGCGGGCGTATGCCGGAATTGTTACCGAGATTGAACGATTGTACAGGGCGGTGCAGGTATCGACCGGCGAGGCTGAAGCGCCCCGGGATGCGGGGCGGGTTGCAGTGTTGTAGGAGATGTGTCTGACTGGACGAGTGAGGAGAAAAACATGAATAGCTACACTAACCATGAGGGTATTGCCATGAATATTCCGGTTCGGCAGGTGATTTTGCAGTTTGTACTGGTACTTATAATTCTGGGGCTATCCGCAGGAGTAGAAGCAGCGACCCTGACTGTAACTAACTTCAACGACGCTGGTGCGGGCTCGCTGAGACAGGCAGTCCTGGATGCTGCGGCGGGTGACACAGTTGACTTCGCTGCCGGGATTACCCCCATTACCCTAACCACGGGTGAAATTGTAATTAACAAGAGCCTCACCATCAATGGCTCCAACGCACGTAACCTGACCATTAGTGGCGGCGGCAGCAGTAGAATCTTTAATATAACCTCAGGAACTGTAGTAATCAACGGGGTTACTCTTACAAATGGGAATGCCCCTACAAACGGTGGAGCTATTTCGAACGCCGGCATCTTGACTCTTAACAAGGTTGCGATTACAGGTAACAGCGCCCCAAGTACCGGTCCCCCCGGTAATGGCGGCGGTATCTATAATTTCGGCACCATTACCATGAATTCTGTGACCGTATCCGGGAACAGTGCCAATTCTGCCGGCGGTGGTATTTATAACGATTCGAATCCCATGGTCATCAACAACTCCACCATCAGCGGCAATGCCTCCTTTGATGGGGGCGGTATCTACAATTACAGCGGCGGAAGCAGCCTCACTATCAATAATTCCACCATAACCAACAACACCACCACCAACATTAATTCGGCCGCACTCGACCACGATTTCGGCATGTTGCTGAGCATCTACAACACCATTCTTGCAGGAAACGCTACTGCAGATCTTCTCGCCACTCTAACGCCTCCGACATTAGTCCATAACAGCGTAGTCGGCGTGGTGGTCGGAACTCTTGGCACCGATACAGCGGGCAACCTTCCCGCTCCGGCAAACCTCGGACCACTTGCCAACAACGGTGGCCCGACCGATACCCATGCCCCGCTCGCCGGCAGTCCGGCACTTAACGCCGGTGATGCAACAGCCTGCCTTGCAACCGATCAGCGGGGGATCACCCGCCCGTTACCCGCCAGCTGCGACATCGGCGCCGTCGAGCCTACCTGCAAGTGGACAAATGCAGGTGGCGGCAGTTGGAGCGCCATCGGCAACTGGGACTGCGGACATGTCCCTGATGGAGCCGACCATACAGGCATCACGCTTCCGGGCACCTATACCGTCAACCTCGATCAGGCTGCTTCAGTACTTGATATGATCCTGGGAGCAGCCAGCGGTACCCAGACATTGAGCGTGACCCTGGGAGTCGATTCTTCGCTGTACCTTAACGGTGCCAGCACCATTGCCGCCGGCGGGTTACTTTCCGTGGCAAATTCAGGTTCACAGGTAGGCAGCTCTGGTTTGCTGACCAACAACGGCGGAATTACGCTCAACGACTCCACCTTCCTGGTTCTCAACTTGAAGAACTCCGGCACCCTGACAGTCACAGGTGCTAATCCGTCAACACTTGACATCGGCGCGTTTGCCAGCGCCAACAGCGGCACCATTACCGCCAACAGTCCCTTTAACATCACCATGACTTCGACCGGCAGCTACACCAACACCGGCACCATGGACACCGGAGCCGGGAACAGTATCGTTCTGGACGGCACGGGTTTAGGCAGTTTTACCAACTCCGGGATCATCATGGGGAGCGGAACGGTCGATGTAACTTTGGTTGGATCATCGACTTTCAACAACTCAGGCGAGATCAAGCCCGCAACCCTGGGAACGAATGGCCTGCTCTCCTTCACCGGCAGTATGAACATGACCGCCGCCAATTTATATATCGACATCTCCGGTGCAGCGACCCCCGGTACCGATTATGACCAGGTGGCGGTCAGCGGAGCGGCAGCCATTAACGGTACCTTGAACGTCGCCCTGAACAGTTACAATCCCCCGGCCGGGAGCAGCTTTACCATCATGACCTGCGGCTCCGGATGCGACAGCGGGGCATTCACCCCCAACCTGCCCACCCTGACCGGCGGCAAGGTATGGACTGTTGCCTATAACCCGGCCAGCATCGTTTTGAATGTTGCCAACGAAACTATAGCACCTACCGATAACGGTACCCTCTCGACCGTGGCGGGCGACGGGCAGGTAAGCCTGTCCTGGACGGCGGCCACCGATAGCGGCAGCGGTGTTGCTTCATATCTGCTGGAGTTTTCCACGTCAACTACTCCTGCTGCCGGTTGCTCCGGCGGCAGCAATATCGGTAATGTCACTAGCTTTACCCACTCGGGTGCGGTCAACGGCACTACCTACTATTACCGGCTGTGCGCCAAGGACGCGGCCGGCAACATCT
Organism: Pelobacteraceae bacterium; assembly: GCA_041675485.1. Classification (GTDB taxonomy): domain Bacteria; phylum Desulfobacterota; class Desulfuromonadia; order Geobacterales; family Pseudopelobacteraceae; genus JACRCG01. The sequence continues at coordinate 26,807 of JBAYTT010000016.1, forward strand.
CCACCGGCCTGACCGCTGTTGCCACGCCGTTTGCCTTGTTGAGCCAGTCTATCGGTACGATCAGTTTTACGCCGGCAACGATTGCTGTTGGTGGCAGCACTACGGCAAGTGCCGTTGGAGGTGGTTCCGGCAATCCGGTCATATTCAGCTCGGCCACACCTTCGGTCTGTACGGTCAGCGGTACAAATGGCAGTACGATCACCATTGTATCTGCCGGAACGTGTACAATCGCGGCCAATCAGGCAGGTGATGCAAGTTATTACGCAGCGCCAATGGTTAGCCAGAACCTCACCATTGCCAAAGCCACCCCGGTCATTACCTGGCCCAACCCTGCCGGAATAATTTACGGCACAGCCCTGGGCGCCACCCAACTCAACGCCACCTCCGGCGGAGTGCCGGGATCCTTTGTCTATTCTCCCGCATCTGGAACCGTGCTGAATGCGGGCTCAGCCCAAACATTGACGGTTACATTCATTCCAACGGACACAGCCGGCTACAACACACCGGGAGCGGTAAGCGTACTGATCGACGTTGCCGTAGCCAGCCAAACAATCAGCTTCGACACGGCTCCCATCCTGACGTATGGTGGGGCATCCGGCACTGTCATCGCAACAGCTTCATCCGGTCTGCCGGCAATCCTCAGTTCACTGACGCCATTAGTCTGCACGATCAGCGGCAGCACGGTAACGCCGGTATCAGCAGGAAGCTGCAGCGTTGCTGCGGATCAGCTCGGCAACGGCAACTACACAGCAGCACCCCAGGTAACTCAAAACATAACCGTTGCCAAAGCAGCTCTGATCATCACCGCCGCTGCCGCGAATAAAATCTATGGCACCGCTGATCCGGTTCTGACCTACACCTATAGCGGCCTTGTCGTATCTGACACTCTGTCCGGCAGCCTCACCCGTGCGGCAGGCGAAAACGTCGGCAGCTACGCCATAGAACAGGGGGCGGTAAGCGCATCCGCAGCCGGTAACTATGCTGTAACTTTCGTACCGGCAAACCTGAATATTACCAAAGCTACGCCGGTTATTACTTGGACTGCCCCCGCCGCTATCACCTACGGGACACCGCTCTCGGCAACTCAGCTTAACGCCGGCTCTGGCGGAGTTGCCGGAACGTTTGCCTACACCCCGCCAATCGGCACGATTTTGAGCGTCGGGGCCGGTCAAACGTTATCGGTTGCTTTTACGCCGAGCGATCCGGGCAACTACACCGCTCAGGCAGCAACTGTCAGCCTCACGGTTAACCCTTTGTCAGCCAACCAGTTTTACACCGGCCCTGATGGCCGCACAACCGTACCGATATCCATGGCAGTATCCGGTGCCAGTTTGTCACTGGCAGCCGGAACGCTCTTGACGGATGCATCAGGCAACCCGATAAGCGGAACGCTAACCGTGACGGCAGCGGTAATGAACAGCATCGCCTCATTGCCTGCCGGATTGGCAGCTACACCGACGTCTACCGGCGGTACGCTGTTTTCATTGGGCAACTCGATCACCATAACGATCTCTTCCGGAAGTACAACGGTGAAGCACATCGCCCCGCCGATGACCGTCAATCTGGCGATACCTTCGACCTATGCGAACCCGGGGGATTCGGTATCGTACTACAGTTTTGACGGGACGACCTGGACCCTGGAAGGCACCGCAATTGTCAAACCGGACGGCACCGTTGATATGCTCGTGGGGCATCTTTCCGTGTGGGCTGTTGCCACCTTCAATGCGCCGCAACTGGCTGATGCCCTCAAGTCCCTCAACTTTGCCATGAAGACAAATACCCCGACACCCGAAGAGCTCATGCTCGGTGACGTCGCCCCGTTGGTTAATGGCGTGTCACAGCCGGACGGCGAGATCAACCTGGGCGACACGATCGTCATACTGCGCCGGGTGGTAGGGCTATGACAGGCTATGGCACACGATATATTCAAGGAGTCCTACCATGAGAACACTGCTCTGCTTCATTTTGCTTCTGGCATTTACCGCGCTGCTGTCGGCGTGCGGCGATACTCCGAAATCGTCTCCAACCGGGGGTTCGATCAAAGCGGTCATCAAACCGACGGCACTGACCGCGGAACAGAATGTAGCTGGAATAAACCTGTCCATCACCATTCCTTACGGCGTCGAACCGCCACTATTGGCAGATGGGAAGGTGGATGTTGCCGCCACCGTAGAGATAGTCACCGTTACTCCCGGGAATCAGAACCTGCCAGGCGCTACCTACACTCCGGCCACGGCCGTTGCCCCCGGCAAACTGGCAATTTCCGCAATTGTCGCGTCAGGCTTCAAACCGACCGACGAAATTACCATTCACCTGAAGGTTGCCACCGGAACCTTCCCGGTAGCGAGCGATTTCAGCCTGCTCTCCTTCGAAGCTTTTGATACCAACGGTGTCCGGGTAACCGGTCTCAACCCGATTCTCACCACCAACATCCACTAACCGGCAGGAGGAACCATGCTCCGGAAACTGACCATACTTTGTGCTTTCTGTCTTCTCTCCGCCCCCGCCTTCGCGACCGAAGCCGACTTTGAAAAACGGATGGCGCGCGGTGTCGCAGCGCTTGATGCCGGGGACACGACCCGTGCCCAGGAAGAATTCCGGGGGGCCATCAAAGAACATCCCAAAGATCACGAGGCGGCGCTCTACTTAGCCATCGCCCTCAACCGGGCGAATGACCCGGCCGCGGAAGCGGCCCTGAAAACAGCGCTGCGCCTGGAGCCCGGCAGCCCACGCATCAATCTCGAACTGGGATCGTACTACTACAATCACAACATGTATGACGAAGCCGGTGACTACTTCGAGAACCTGTTGACGCTGAACCCTGACCCCGGAATGAAAGCGGCGGCGGAACGGTACCTTGTCAATATCCGCAGACAGGGGAGCGGCAAACGATGGGGAGTGACGCTGACCGGAGGAATGCAGTACGACACCAATGTCCCGCTTGCCGCCGACGGGGTACAGCTTCCGGTCGGGATCGAACGGAAGGGCGACTGGCGGGGAGTACTCAATCTCGGCCTCACCGGAGTTGCGTACCGTGATGGCGAGCAGGAACTGAGCGGCAGCTACTCGCTCTACCAGACATTGCACCTGCACCTGACCGACTTTAACCTGACCCAGAACCTGCTTGATGTTACCTATAAACGACGGCTATCTCCCCTGCTATTTGCAAAGGCAAGTGTCGGTTTTGAATCGATACTGTTGGGTGGGAAGCAGTTTGTTAACGACTACCGCATAACTCCCGGCCTGATTGCCACATTCCGGGAAGGCATGACGACCGGGCTTGAGTACCGCTTTCGAGGCTCGACATTCAAAAATACCACCATGTTTCCGACCAATGCCGAACGGAACGGCGTGACCCATTCGATCATGCTCAGCCATCGTCAACGTCTCTCCGAAATCCTCAACGTGCGTGCAGGCTATACCTTTGAACGGGAACTGGCCGACGTCAGCTCCTGGAGTTCCAGCGCCCACCTCGGGAATGCCGGGCTTGCCGTCTCCCTGCCGGGCGCGCTCCTGTTGGATCTGTCCGTAGACGCCGGTACCAGAAAATATGACGAAATCCAGGGAGGAGCATCTGACATACGTACCGACACCACGGTTACCGGAGCCGCATCGCTGACCTGGCAGGCTGCCGAACATCTCGGGGTATCGGTGGGATATCACCATACCAACAACGCATCGAACATAAACGGATATGAATACAGCCGGGGCATAACCAGCATCATGTTCCAGGGAAGGTACTGATATGAAAACAATACGAGCGGCTCTGTGTGGGGTGGCGCTGTTTCTGATGTCCGGAATTGCATTTGCCGAACCGATTGCATCGGTAGTGGCAGTGCGTGGCAAAGCAACAGTCGAGCGGGGAAGCAAAATACTTGACGCGCAGCCCAAGCTGGGGATTGAGCAGCAGGATACCGTGGCAACTGCAGTGGGGGGACGGGTCAAGCTCCTCTTTATCGACGACAGCGTGTTGACCCTGGCGGAGAAGTCGCGCATGAAAGTGGATACGTTCATTCACTCACGTTCCGACCGGGGCAAATCGCTCTTCAATCTGCTCGACGGCAAGATGCGGGCGGTGGTTGGTAAAACGCGCTTTGAAGCCAAAACCCCCACCGTTGTTGCCGCGGCCCGGGGCACGGTGATTCTGTTCGATGTCGGTATGCTGAACGGCCAGCAGTTTACCCGGATAACCTGTCTTGAGGGGATTGTCGATGTCCGCTCGTTGACTGCAGCCCCCGGGACGCCGCCGGTCATGCTCTCTCCCGGCCAGTCGATCATTGTGATGTCGGGGCAGCCGCTGCCGGTGCCGACACAGCTAACTCCGGCCGAGATTGAAAAACTGAAGCAGGATACCAGCACTTCGGGAGCGGAGATCAATCTGCCGGATGTGGCACCGTACGAGGTGTTTATCGGCACCGTTAGTGTCACGCCGCCCTTTGACCGCCAGCAACCGGCAACACAGCCAACAAAGGTCGATATCGGGGTCAAGTTCTAGTACCATGTAACGCATGCTTTTCGTCGGTTGGGCAGAGACGGTTTCATGCCGTGCCCACCATCGTCCGTCGAATCTGTTGGGCACGCTGTGCCTTGCCCAACCTACGTTGATTTAAATGTTACAGGGTACGTGGAACTGCATGAAAAAGAACCTCACCTTTTACCTGATCGCTGCACTCTCTCTGGCGGGATTTTCGCTCCTGCAGATTATCGACCCGCCATACCTGCGGGAAAAGCTGGAGAGCAAGACCTACGATCTGCGCATGAACCTGCGCAACCTCATCCGACAACCGGCTTTGAATCCGGACATCGAGCTGGTCCTGGTGGATGACAGGAGCCTGGCCGAGATCGGTCGCTGGCCCTGGTCGCGTGACATCCAGGCCGATCTGGTGCACAAAATCTCCGCAGGCGGGCCTAAAGTCATCGGTATCGATATCATGTATACCGAACCGGAGAATCGGGAAAATGACGCTAAGCTGACGGCAGCCATCAAGAAAGCGGGAAACGTCGTGCTGGCAACGCCGTTCGAGGTTGCCGAGCGTGGTCTTGCACAGGAAGCCGGCCCGGCGCTCCCGGATTATTTCTGGGACGCGGCTTTCATGGAAGTCAAACCGAACCCTGACGGCATAAACTGGCGGGAATCCGCGGCAAAGTCAGTCAAGGCCTTTCCTCCTCTGGCCGAGTACGCCACGGTAGCCACGCTCGGTCAGGTTGCCAATCAGCCGGATATGGACGGTGTGCTGCGCTGGGAAATCATGTACGTCAACTATGGCGTTGACTGCTATCCTTCATTTTCCCTTCAGATTGCCAGGATTGCCTCCAAACTCCCCATGCAGGATCTCAGGCTTTTTGGCGGGTCGTCAGTGGAACTGGGTGAACGGACCCTTCTCACCAATCAGAACGGCAGGACGATCATCAATTACCGGGGCAAGGAACATACCTACCCGTATATTTCGGCTGCCGATCTTCTGAAAAACAGGGTGTCGCCACAAAAACTGCACAACAAGATAGTCCTCCTTGGGACTTCAGCCATGGCAACTTTCGATCAGAAAGTCACCCCTTTCTCCGGAAATTTTCCGGGAGTTGAAAAGAATGCCAACGTTGTGGACAATATCCTTGCGAACGATTTCATCAGTAAAAGCAAGTACACCGCCGAGTTGATCACCATTGTCGTTACCAGCCTTCTTCTCATTGTTCTTCTCCCCCGGCTGAAGGCAATTCCGGGTGTTGTGCTGGCATTCAGCCTGATTGGAAGCTATTTCCTGTTCTCCTGCGGCCTCCTGGTTTTCAGCAACATCTGGCTCAATTTTCTTGTTCCTACTGCAAACATGGCCGTAATTTTTGCCGTGGGAACCATCACCAGTTATGTCTTCGAGCAGAAACAATCGCGTCAGATCCGCGCCATGTTTTCCAGCTATGTCACTGAGCGACTGGTGGATGAGATGATCCGCAACCCCGATATGGCCCAGCTTGGCGGTCAGAAGAGAGAGGTTACGGTCCTGTTCTCGGATATCAAGAGCTTTACCACCTATTCCGAGAATCACCAACCGGAAGAGGTCGTAGCGATCCTCAATGAATATCTGGGGGCCATGACCGATGTGGTGCTGAAGTGGGAAGGAATCCTGGACAAGTTCATCGGTGATGCAATTGTTGTGTTCTGGGGTGCCCCGATGAAGCAGGAAGATCATGCCGAGCGTGCGGTACGCTGCGCACTCGAAATGCAGGAACGGCTTGACCAGCTCCGCCGGAAATGGGAAGCTGAGGGGAGGTCGCCGCTGGCATCCGGAATCGGACTGAACAGCGGGGAAGCGATTGTAGGCAATATCGGTGCCCAGGGTAAGAAGATGGATTACACGGTAATCGGCGACCATGTCAACCTGGGGGCCAGGGTTGAGGGGCTGACGCGGCGGTATGATGCCCGGATCCTGATGACGGAGTACACGTTGGAGAAGTTACGGCCGACCATAGCCGCCGGGACGTTTCGAGGGGTTTCCATACGTGGTTTGGAGCGGGTGATCGTGAAGGGGAAAGATACGCCGGTCGGAATTTACGCTCTGGATACGATCGATTCCGGGGTCCCAACAGTAGTGGTGGAATGTGATCCGGAAAAAGTGGTACGATTGACTGAAAAATAACAGTGAGGTGTTGAGTGGCAACTGATGGAATTCTCGTGCGGGTACTGGGGGATTACGGTCCCTTTTCTTCCATGGGGAAGAGTATTGGCTATCAGGTGACTATTGGTGACAGCAGTTTTCTGGTCGATTGCGGTTCACCGTTGTTCCAGCAGATTGGCGGGCACGGGCTCAAGGCTATCAAGGGGCTGATCATTACCCACTGCCACGATGACCACAAACGCTGGTTCACCGATCTCTCGCTCTTCAGTCTCTATACGCCCGATATCCCCCACAAACTTCCCGTATTTACCTCCGAAGCGATCAATGAAGGGCTGCGCGCCGCTTCCGGCCCCGCGCTCAATACCAGTCTCAATAGCGATTCCAAGACGGTCGTCGATCTCGATTATACTGATTACATTGATTTCCGGCAACTCGGCCCACGGGCAAAATTCCGGATTATGCGGCAAGACACCGGAGGCGGCACCTCCAAGCTTGTCGTTGTTGATGCCCGGGGGGAAGTGGTCGGTCCCGATCGGGCCAAAATTGTCATCAGTGCCAAAAACGGTATCCCGAGGCTGCTCTTCAAGGATCCCGATTACGATGAATGGGTCGAGCCGGAACTTTTCTATCCGTTTTCTTCACAGACCTTCTACGAAGAGCACGGGAACATGTATTATGATCCGGCAGGGTATACGATTGAGGCGATTAACGCACCGGTCTGGCATGGAGTGCCGAGCATCGGTTTGAGATTCAGGACCGCAACGGAATCGCTGGTTTTCAGCGGGGATACGGCCCACGATACCGAGTTGTGGCAGGCGCTCCATAGCGAGAAACGGCCTCAACGGCTCAGTGGTTCTCTGTGCGAATTTGAAGCAGCGACCGTACTCTATGGCGATATCAACGATTATATCGAGCGGGTCTGGAGCCGCGAGCGCTACCATGAGGCTTTGGCAGCCTTTGACGATGCGGTGGTCATTCATGACATCGCCACGCTCAGAAGCGTTGTTCATACCGATTACCGGCGCCTGGAGCATACGGTGCTGAATAAAGAGTGCACTATCCTTACCCACAGTCCGGACAAGATGACCTCCGAGTGGCCCCTGAGCAAGGCTGAAAAAGCGTTTCTGGTTCAGGGTAGAAGGTTCCATGAGGTAGTCGGGACCGACCTGCTCTCCATGAATGCTGCGGTATACCACAAGCAGGGGGGGAGATATTTCGTCGGCTACAGAAACCCGAACGGCAGTACAACGGTGTACGTAAAAGATGGCATTCTTAACCTGGGTGGGGAGTGGGATCTGGATAAGGGAACGGAGCTGTACAAGGTAGATCTGTATGAGGATATCGGCGGAAAATACGTGCCGAAGCTGGCAAAGGGCGATGATTCGTACTATGCCGAGCGGCCGGACGGCAGGGTTGAGCTGGTTTCGTATGGCGAAGACGGCTCACGGGGGACGGTGGTGGAAGACCTGCGCGGGAGTCTTGCCGGCAGGTGAAAGGAACAGATCGGTTTCAGCTGTTTAACGGGTATTCTCCCCGTGCTCAAGAACCTGACGTAACGCCTCGTCAATCTTTGAGACATCCACGAACGTATTGAAACAGGGACCAAAGGGGCGCTCGTTGAGGATGCCGATGACCGGAAGCGGGTAGCAATCCTTTATTCCGGACGTGAGGTCCCGCTCGCAGGCTACCGCCAGTACCAGTTTCGGCCTTTTTTCTACAATGACTTTACGCGCTAATGTCCCACCGGTGGCAACCGAAATATCAACCGCATACTTTCGTCCGATATCAACCAGCCCTTTGATGCTGCAGCGCCCGCACCGGACACATTTATGGATGTCTCCGGTCACTTTGATTTCACAGTCCGACAACTGGATGCAGTGCGGCAGCAGCACCAGAATACGATCCGGCCGCACCTTCATCCGCTGAGACGTCACCAGGCTGTTGTTCATGGCAATAAATGATTGCCGGATACGGTCCTTATCGAGCCCTATCACCCTTCCCACGAATTCGATGACCGGCAACAGGAATTTGATCACCACGAGGCGCATGAACCGGGTCAGGAAGATATCCTTGCCCAGTGCGGTGGTCAGTACCAGCAGTCCTGTACCAAGTATTGCCGCGCCGGAAAGTACCACCATGGCGATGCCCACAATATGGGGCAGATTGGGGTGGATGTTGGCAAGGCCGCGGTTGGGAATCCACCAGGCCAGGAAGATGACAGCGACTACAATCAGGCAGGTTACACCCATCAAGGTGACAAAAAGCCTTTTACGTGGTGGGCTGGTAACCGTTTCAGGAGTTTCAGTCACTAGTGCGAACCCTCGGTGTGACCGTTTCCCAGCAGGGAGCCAATGGAAACGGGATATCCGGCAAGAAAGCTGGTGCTATCCAGCCGCTTTTTTCCGGCAAGTTGCAGCTCTTGTAATAAAAGACTGCCCGATTGGCAGGCCACTTCAAAATGCCCTTTTGCTGCCTGCAATACTGTTCCGGGCATACCTGCGCCATCACTGACCCGGGTGCGGAAAATTTTCAGAACCTGGCCGTCGATACTGGTGCAGGCACCCGGCCAGACCGCCAGCCCGCGCACCAGATTATGAATTGTGCGGGCATTCGTATTCCAGTTGATGATGCCATCCTCTTTTTTGAGCATGGGGGCATAACAGCTGTCTGCGTCGTTTTGCGGCTGTGGCACCAGGTTGCCTTGGGCGAGCCGGTCAACTGTTTCGGCCAAAAGCTCCGCTCCCATGTTCGCCATGCGGTCATGCAGAGACGAGATGTCTTCGTTTTCATCCAGAGGGGTTTTTCGGACCAGCAGCATATCACCGGTGTCGAGGCCGACGTCCATCAGCATGGTGGTCACGCCGGTTTCGGTTTCGCCATTGATAATGCACCAGTTGAGCGGGGCGGCGCCGCGGTAGCGGGGAAGCAGCGAGGCATGAACATTTATGCAGCCATGAGGGGGGATTTCCAGCAGCCCTTTGGGTAAAATCTGGCCAAACGCGACGACTATGATGATATCCGGTTTCAACTCGCGGATGATGTCAACGAAGCCCGGATCGCGTACCTTGGGGGGCTGATACACCGGAATGCCGTTGAGTTCGGCCAACACCTTGACAGGAGGCGCCATCAGCTTCTGTCCGCGACCTTTGGGACGATCCGGTTGAGTGACCACCGCGACAAGATTCTCCCCACGCTCAATCAGTTTCTGAAGGGTCGGGCAGGCAAAATCGGGTGTACCCATGAAAATGGTGCGCCAGCCCGTCATCGTTTTTCCTCTGCGGCTTTGCGGGCTTTGCGCTGAAACAGTTCACGCTTGAGCGTGGAGAGGTGATCGACAAACAGGATCCCGTCCAGATGGTCAATTTCGTGCTGAAACGCAATTGCCAGCAGATCCTCCGCTTTCCAGGTGCGCTCAACTCCTTCGAGGTCGAGCGCCTTGACAATCACGCGGTCATGACGTTTGACATTGGCGGCATAGTCGGGCACGGAAAGGCACCCCTCCTCTTCGTAGGCGTCTCCTTCGGCATGAACAATGGTCGGGTTGATTGCGACAATCAGATCAGGTGCTTCATCTTTTCCCGAAATGTCGATAACAATAACCCGCTGGTGAACGCCGATCTGGGGGGCTGCCAGACCGATCCCCGGAGCTGCATACATCGTTTCGACCATGTCCTGGACCAGCTCCCGGACTGAATCGGAAATAATAGTTACCGCGGCGGATTTCTTTTTGAGCTCCGGATTCGGGTACGTGAGAATTGTGCGAATCATTATGTATCCTTCGTTGAAGATATAAGAAAGTAATGATACTATCTCGGAACGATAAAATCAATTTTCATCTTGAATTGGTACTACGAGGTTCAGCTGTGACGGATCCGGTCAAGGGAATAAGCGGGGCTCAGGGAACTTCAGCGGGAGGGAGTTTCAGCGGGGGGCGTCACCCAGAGGACCATAAAAGAAAAGGCGCACCGGCTCAGCAAAATGATCTTGTCGAAATATCGCAAGATGCCCGCGATCGTTCAACTGGCAAGAAAAAGAAAAATATTCTGGAATATCTTAAAGAACTGTTGGGGTAGCCAGAAATAATAAAGTGAAAGTTTCAGCAATCAGTTGAAAAAGCTCTTGTCCTTTTCGTACGCCTCCGTAAAACGCTCAAGAAGCGCCTCCATGCGTTGTTCATTCAAGCCCAGCTTCTGCGCCGGTACCGTTTGGAGCAGATCCAGCTCGTCATTTGGTTCGCGTATCCCGATGCCAACTTTGTGGCAAAACAGATTGGCAAGTCCGACAACACAGGTCAGGCTGACCTGATAAGAATCTTCATCCTCGGCAAATTCAAACGTATGGTGGTTCAACACCGCGTGCATCAGAATGTCGGGAAAGTTCCATTTTTTGATGACCAACCCGCCAACTTCTGAATGGGTGTAGGAATATACCTGCCGTTCAGCTTCCTCGAATGTTACGCCATCATTATAGCATCGTTGCATGGCGTCCTGAAACTGCTTGCTGTTCATGGTGTTCATTATTATCTTGCCGATATCGTGGAAAAGTCCCCCCAGAAAAGCCTCTTCTTCGCTTACAACGCGGGTTTCTTTCGCGATGATGCGTGCTGCCAGTCCGGCTCCGAAAGAGTGTTCCCAGAGCATTTTCTCCGTCAGGCCATACGGTTGATAAACTTGTTTAACCGATGCTGCCACAACGAGACTCTTTAGTGTTGCAAAGCCAAGAACCACAATAGCATGGGACAGCGTCTGGATCTGTCGTTGGCAACCGTAGAAGGAAGAGTTGGATATTTTCAGTACGCGGGCGGCAACAGCCGGGTCAGATGCAACGACTTTGGCCAGTTCTTCCGCGGTTGCGCTTTCGCTCTCGATAAGCTGCATGACCTTTGTGGCGACAACCGGGATGGTCGGTAAATCGCTGGCTGTCATGATCATTATTTCCAAATCTCTGTTCATCATATCCTCGTACTCAGATGGTTCCGTTGTGCTCAATGATAAAATAGGTTAGTACCCAATATCTAACATACTGTGGTAAATAATCAAGTATTTAGCCTAAATTATTGAAATATTGTCAGATGGTGTGTATAATCCCGCCGCACTACCGACAAAAATTGAGGGAATAAAGCCATATGAAGATCGTGCTAACATACTTGCTGCTGCTGAGTGCCGCGCTTCTTTTAACCGGATTCAGCTGGGGATTCGGCTCTGATCCATGTAAGGAAGCGCTTGAAATTGCA
>JBAYTT010000017.1:0-38561 GCA_041675485.1 Pelobacteraceae bacterium
AAGGGCCACATTGAGCAGCAGTAATATCAAAATGATGCTTAAGAGACGCCATTTTTGGCGGACTATTTCGATAATATACTGTTTCATTGGTTCAACACCCTGCAGGAGATGGCAAATTGTACTCCCTTCGTTTTATCAGCTGAAGTCGTATTTTTATGGGACAGCAGCAATACGTGCGAAAAGTTTTTCGATGTTTCAAGTTTTTCAAGATACTGCTGAACAGCCTTGAAAGAACGGGCACGCCCTTCCAGTTTCCACTCGTCCTGCTTCTTGTCCGGAGCGAGCGATGACACCGCGATACCCTCCGGGGTTGCATTCTCGAATAACTCCAGCAAATTAAGCCAGCTTGTGCTCTTGCGCTCAATAATTTCATTATAGAAGCGGATGCGGGCCTTCTGACGGCTGAAATCAACTTCAGAAACGCCGCTTGGCTTTGTTCCGAGTTTGCCCTGGATAGCAGCAACTTCGCCATTCAGCCGGCTCTGTTCGCCCCAATTCGATGCTGCCCGGATACCATTCCACCCTGCAATGACGAGCAGCATAGCAATAACGCAATAGGCAAGCATGTTGAGCAAGCGATGATCAAGATAGGTGCGCGTCGCAAGATTAATACTATAACGCATCAAAAGCTCCTCAAAGCCGCACCGATAGCAACAGTGCAGGGGAATAGCCGTACCTGGTCACCTGGCGCGGAATCTCCCGGTATAACAGCGCTTTTTGCCTCAAGCAGAACCGGCGCAAATCCGGTAGCTTCGGCAACCATATTTTGAAAGTCCTGGGCAACGTCCGGCGCAGCCACACAGAAAACCGTCTGCACCTGTCGTTCAGGAAACCGTTCCTTGTAAACCAGTAGAGAGCTGTTTATTTCCATGTACACCCGACTGTCTGTTGACTGCGTACCGGGCAGATCCTTACTGCGGATAAATTCGGGAATTCCCTGTGCAAAGGCCACAATCGACAAGGTACTGCCGTAGAACGATATCAGAATGCACTCATCATGGAGTGACAAGCGACGATCAAACAACCGGCAGATATTGAACGTATTACAATCAATGCGAGCAGGAGAAAGCCCTGCCGTAGTAATTAAATCCTCATACTGAGAAATAACCGTGCGTGATGCAATGGCAACCAAAAGCGCCAGATCTCCATTTTCCCGAACCGCCAACTGCTGATAATCAATAAGGGTGTCAACGCTGTCAAGCGGTATGCTTTTTTTCAGTTTCCAACGGATCAGATCCAGTGCTTCCGTCCGGCTCTTGAAACGTCCTTCAAGATCAAGCAGCATAATCCTGCTTACCGCATCAGGCAGAGATACCGCAACCCTAAATGACCGGGTGAGCAACAGATTGCAGGCCGCCTTCAAACCCGCTACGAATGCTTCGGGATCAAGAATGTTCTGCTCCCGTAGTGAAACCTGCAGGGTATGTGGAGTAAAGGGAGCATGGGTCACCCGCTCGACACGTGGTGAGGTTGGACTGCCACCGGTCAGTGCGCATATCACCCCGTGCTGGCTGATTTCAACTCCGATTAGTTTGTTGGCAAACATGGCGTATCCCGTACCGGTCATTCAACAAACGTGACGCGGTTTATCTCCTTGAGTGTCGTTATTCCAGCCGCCAGTTTTTCTTCCGCGGAATCACGTAAAAACGCGACCCCGGCTTCCCTGGCAGCCTTTTTCAACTGAGTTGCAGGAACTTTGGCAATGATAAGATCGCGTATCTGGTCATTCAACTCCAGAAGTTCAACAATGGCAACGCGACCTTTATAGCCGGTACCGTGGCACTCGTCGCACCCGTGCGATTCATACAAAGTCATACCCCGAAATCGTTCCGGATCAACACCACCTTCGATCAACTGTTCATCACTGTATCGGACAGGACGGCGACATGCGGTACAGACTTTTCTTACCAGTCGTTGAGCCAGAACACAGTTAAGACATGATACAAAATTATAGGGATCAATACCCATATGAATAAAACGCCCGATAACGTCAAAAACGTTGTTGGCGTGGACCGTGGTAAACACCAGGTGCCCGGTCAGGGCAGACTGAACTGCAATCTGTGCGGTTTCGGAGTCGCGTATTTCTCCAACCATGATCTTGTCCGGATCGTGACGCAGGATTGAGCGTAATCCCTTGGCAAAGGTCAGCCCTTTTTTTTCATTAACCGGAATCTGCAACACGCCACGCAACATATATTCAACCGGATCTTCAATCGTGATGATTTTATCCTCCCCGGTATGAATCTCGGTCAATGCGGCATAAAGCGTTGTTGTTTTTCCGGAACCGGTCGGTCCTGTCACCAGCACCATACCGTACGGCTCGCGGATTTTTCTCCGCAGACGTTTAATCTCCCGTTCACTGATGCCAAGATTTTCCAGGGTGAGTCCCTTAAGGTCGCTGGCAATACTCTCTTTGTCGAGTATACGGATAACGGCATCCTCACCTAACGAACTGGGCATGATCGAAACCCGGAAATCGATCGATTTTTCTCCAAAGCGGATTTTGAAACGACCGTCCTGCGGAACACGTCGTTCAGAAATATCCAGCTCGCTCATAACTTTCAATCGCGAAATAATCGGGGACTGAAAGTGCAGATCAATCGTATCATTTGCTTTATACAACACACCATCGATTCGATACTTTATGTCAACCCCTTCAAGACCTGTTTCAATATGAATATCACTCGCTCTGCGACTCAACGCATCCAGAATGGTCGTATTGATCAATTTGATAATCGGACTGGTATCATCGGAGAGAGTTTCAACTGACAACACCTCTTCGCCCCGATCGGTTTCCTTAACCAATTGAAGCATGAAATCTTCGGAAACTTCACGCAGAACCCGGCGTGTTCCCTCGCCGGCCTTGGTTACCGCAGCAATTGCAGAATCAGAAGCAATACGGATCTGAACCTGGCGATCAAGGAGCAACTCAAGCTCATCCAGCTTGACAATATCGGTAGGATCGGCCACTGCAACCACGATAACATGTGGCTGCATCTCCAAAGGCACAAAATGAAACCGGTAGATTGCGTCCGGCGGCAAATGATTGAGCAGTTCGGAGTCCATCTTGAAATTTCTCAGATCGACATACTCAAGATTGAACTGCTCTGCCAGAGCCTGTGCCAGATTTTCTTCGGTAACGAATCCCTCGTGAATGGCAATTTCCCCAAATCGCTGCCGGGTCGTTGCGAGCTTTTCAATAATAACCGGCAACTGATCGGGATTCAGATTTCCCCGCTCCATCAGGATTGTTCCGATATTTTTTCTTTTGTAGGGTTGCATCGCCATCCTATCCTACCGTGCCGGCAATTTTGAAAATCGGAAGATACATCGCAATAATAATTACACCGATTACTACCCCCATAATCAGCATGATTGCAGGTTCGATGGCGGTCGTCAGCAGATGCATCCGTTCCTCAAGTTCATCTTCCAGATAATTTGAAATATCAATCAGCATATCTTCGAGCGACCCGGTGGTTTCGCCCACTCCCAACATGCGCAGCGCCAATGGCGGCATTATATGAATACGTTCAAGGGCAACCGAGAGCCGGCCACCCTCCTCAATAAAACGGACCGCCTCGAAAAGACGCTTCTCCATAAACACGTTATTCAGTGTTCCGATCGACATTCTCAGAGATTCAATGATCGGTATGCCGCTCCCAAGAACTGTTGCCAGAGTGCGAGTGAAAGCTGCCACTGAATACTTGGTGAAAACATCCCCGACCACCGGGATTGTCAGTTTAAAGCGATCAAGAGCATATCGCCCTGCCTCGGTATTTTTCCACGACCTGAATGCGGCAAGAACACCGATCCCGGCGATGATTCCAAAAACAAAATAACGCCTGAGAAACGATGTGAAATTGATCAGCAATTGGGTCAGGGCTGGAAGGTGAGATCCGGAATCGGCGTAAACCTGGCTGAAGGTAGGAACGACATATAAGAGCAGAAGCGTAATCGCAAGAGTGGCAAAGACAACAAGAATGGCCGGGTAAAATACTGCCGAGATGATTTTTTTCCTGAGCGTGCCGACCCTCTTCAAATATTCGATATAACGGCGAATGGTCTGCGGAAGATCACCGGTCCGCTCACCGGCTCGAATAGATGCAACATAGAGATAGGGGAAAGCCCGGCCATGTTTTTCCATCGCAACCGACAATGCAGCGCCAGCCTTTACATCTTCACGTACCTGCACCAGGACCTCATATAATGCTCCGGAATCATGACGTTCCAGAATTGCATCAAGAACCTGCATGATCGGCATACCGGCCTTAATCAGCACGAGCATTTCCTGATTGAAGGTTAATAGAGCCCGGTTATCGATCTTTCTCCGCTTGAGACCCTTGTCAAAAAGAAACTGAAATGGCTTCTTTTTAACTGCAAATACGAAAAAGCCCTGATCCTCCAGGTTTTTGCGCAAAACGCCACTGTCCGCGGCTTCAAAATCCCTGATGAGAATTTTACCGTCTGATGCACCAAGTTTGCAGGAATAGAGCGCCATAACCTTAATTTAATACCACAGGAGGCATAATAATAAAATATAAAAACCACAGGCTGGGTGCCTGTGGCTGTAATAGTCGCTATCAAAGAAAACAAGAAGCTATGCAGTTATTTGTCGTGGCAGGAAATACACAGGGAATCAAACGGCAGCCGCAAATGATAGAACTGCTGTTTTTGATCTTTGGAGCGAATATGCATGTCATGGCATGTCGTTGCACATGTAACCGTGTCGTCGCTCGCAAGGGGGAGTCCTGCATGATTTACGGTAGTTCTTTTTCCGGTAGCGTGCCCAAAATTAGAACCGTGGCAACGCTGGCAAATATCGTTAAGATCACCTTTCAACTGTTTCTTGGTTGAACCGAAGGCAAACCAACTGCGCAACGTCTCTGACGACGCGACATGACAGACAGAACAATCAGCGGTTTCCGTGTGGGGACTGAGACCATATGTGGCACGAGCCTTCGGATCACCCGCTACGGTAACAGTCGCTGAAAAAACTATTATCATCAAAACATAGGCTGGTACTGCCACTCTCATATCGTACAACCTTTGTTCAGTACGTTTTGGGATTATGGTCAACTCCATGGCAGCTCAGCCAGCATTCACCATGGAAAGCATAGGTACCCTTCTCCACGAATTTGAGTTTTCCACTTGAACTTTCAGATACATATTCACGGTTAAAGCGTATCAAATATCGATTTTCCACACTACCATGCGACGAGTGACAGGTATGGCAAGAAGTTCCGCCACCCTTGAAATTCCTCTCACCTGCGATATGCCGTGAATGTGACGGGAAACTTTCATTGCCCAGGATACTCGAGCGTTTGTGACATTTGTAGCACAGACCATACGAAAAGGAACTTTCAACAATGTTATCGCCGGTCGCATAGTTTTCAACCAGAAGCCCCTGAAATTTTGATCCGTGCGGACCACGAGCAGAACTCGGGTCATCGCTGCCGTGACAATCGCCGCATGCTATGACGGAGACATCACTTGGAGAGCTTTTCTTTTCCCGGTAGGGACGAAGCAAGCTTACGACGGCAAAATTCTTTCCTTCTCCCTCAACCGGATGAAAAGACTGGTTCGACAGAGAAAATTCTGTCTTCTTATTAGTCGCATTAAGAGGAAGGTTGGCACTGTCGGAGTGACACAAATAACAGAGTTCATACTCTTTCGTGATCTGTGCGGCAAAATTTCCCATCCTTTTCCCCTTGATCCCGTTAAAAGGAGCGGATGGGGTCAACTGATGGGGATTATGACAGTCAACACAGTCGGCATGCCTTAGAGCAGAAGGATTCACTTCCGGCAGAGCTTCCTTGGAATCGTGGATACCCTGTTTATCAAACACCGGATGGCGGTAATTCTTACCAAAATCCTTGGAAACATCGGCCACCGGTTGCCGCTCTTTCATCCACGCAGCAGATACCTTATTCAATTTTCCATGACATAAAAGACAGCGATTTGCACCACCACCGTACTTGAATTCCATCCCAACGTGGCAACTCCCGCACCCATAAGGGAGGTAGTTTTTATCCAGATGAGAAGGCGTCACTGTCTCGGCACTGCAGAGTGAAGCCCAGAAAATTACGTACGAGAATATCAAGGCACATACAGGTCGTAGCATCATTGCATTACCTTCCAGAACATGTTTATGGTGTCGGCCAAGGGGCATTCCCCCCCCCTACATTATACGGAGCAACCAAGTTTGGATCTCCTATCAAGTCTCTGTGGCAACTAGTACAAACCGCATCGTGAGAGGTTACAGCTGTAGCGGCACTGTACACCCAAAACGGCGTAATTTTACGTGTCGTCGAGGGATATGTTGCCACATCGTTCCCCATATTCTGGTGAGCGTCATGGCATGTCGTACACTGCATCCATCCACGCCTATCGCGTTTGGAATCCTGTAACTTCACTTTTCCTTCCATTGATGCGGCGTTAGGGAGCCTAAACTGGCCATAAATCGGGTTAAGCCCGATTATGGTTCCACCCTGGGTTTTATAATCGAAAGCGGTTGCATAGACAAATGACACAGGATGGTGACCGTTCTTCATCTTATTGGTGGATGGATGAAATGAGGCAACATCAGCCTGTGAAATCGAGTTTCCGCCGAGCATTTGAATATCACCGTTCTGGCCGCTGTTGATAACGCCCCCTAATGGAGTAACACCATCATGGCATGACAAACAAAGCCGCGAAGAACCATTTGGTTGCCAAGCGCTATCGTAGCCAGCAACTGCAAGGCTTCTGATTTGAAGCGTATTCGAGGTATAACGGGCAAAAACCTGTGTTGTGTCTTTTCTGTTCCACAGAGGCCCCTGTGATGAGGAACTATGGGGCGTATGGCAGAATATGCAGATCTGCTGCCCACCGGGATTGTTGATTGGGTCATCTACCGCGTGATGCGTGACAGATATGTTTTGGGCGGAGAGATTATGCTTATTACCCATGGCGGAGACCTTTGGACCTCCCGCCAGGACAATTGACGTATATATCAACATGACAAACAGGGCACAGCATATTGGAACCCACTTATGGCTCATTTGGTTTTATCCTCTTTTAGGTACTGGTATATCTGGATCCGGTGATTGAACGTGTCTGAAACATAGATTCTGTCGTTTTTATCGATAAAAATGCCGCTGGGTAGCATCATTTCGCCCGGCAATGCCCCTTCCTGCCCTACATACAGCAACAACTGGCCGCTCTGGTTGAATATCTGAAAGTTAGCCAGAATAGAATCCATGACATACACATTGCGTTCGCTATCAACAGCAACCCCTTTGGGGCGCGCAAATGATCCGGGACTATCGCCGATCTGGCCGATGCTGCTCAGGTACTTGCCTTTTGCATCAAAGATACGGACCATGAAGTTCATGGTATCGGTCACATAGACGTTATCAATTGCATCAACTGCCACATATACCGGCATCCGAAATCCGCCCGGGATGTCTTCGCCCGTAATAACACGCTGCAAGGTATCATCAGCACCAAAGATATAAATGTTCTTTGATTGCATATCAGCTACAATTTTTTCATTTTTTGAAGAAATCGCAATACCGGCCGGACTCCCAACCTTGCCATGTGTATCCAACTCATGCACAAAAGAACCATCGCGGCGCAGTTTGAAAATCAAGCCCAGTTGAGTGTCGGTAACGTACAGAAACCCCTCGGAATCAAGAGCAACACCAACCGGTCGAACAAGCTTTTTATCACCAGCTTTAAAAATATAATGGACTTCGTTCGTTGCGAGATTATAAACATGAATCACGCCAACTGAGGGATCGGCAATATATATCAGACCATTTCCATCAGCGGCCATACACTGCGGGGTATAGAATCCAAGATATTCCTGTTCCGATCCCACAATATAATCAAACAGCTTACCAACGACACCCGAAGATTTTACAACAACATCCTGAGGCCCCTGAATAACCTTGAGCAACTTGATTCTGGCTCGAGCAGGCGGCTGCGGCCACACAACTCCCAACCGCTTGTCCAACCACGCCGCATCATCCAACCGGGAAGAGGCACATCCGTTCAAACCGAGCAAAACAAGCAGCGCTGCCACCAGAACGAACAATCTGGGCAGGGCGGATTCACGCATTAAGAAGCCCCACAATCCAGATGACAAAAGACACCGTAATTGCCACACCCCAGCGTAACCCGGCCTTGGAATCAAACACTCCCCTCTGAGGAAAGGCTTTGAACATGAACGTGATACATGAGGCAATCCAGAGCGCCACGCCGATTACAAGGATTATTGACCAGAGATCGTGAGACATGAACGAATCATTTCCCCCATAGCCCGGAAAAAAGAGTTTGCAACCGTAATTTCCAGACCATCACAACCGCTTCGCGGACAATCTTTCGGGACATTTTTGATGTCCCGGCATGGCGATCGATAAAAATGATAGGAATTTCTGCAATTTTCAAACCTTTCTCCATACAACGATAGTTCATTTCTATCTGAAAGGAGTAACCATCAGACCTTACCTTTGCAAGATCAATAGCTTCAAGTGCCGAACGACGAAAACACTTGTAACCGCTTGTGCAGTCACGCAAATGCAAACCGGTAACCCACCGGGTATAGACACTCGCGAAATAACTGAGGATCAACCGTCTGATAGGCCAGTTGACTACACTCACTCCATTCAGATAGCGGGAACCTATTACGAGATCATTTTCCTGCATTTTCTCAATAAACAGCGGCAACACAGTCGGATCATGTGAAAAATCGGCATCCATTTCGAGAATACAGTCCGCACCCATGTCAAGTGCAACCCGGAACCCGTCACGATATGCAGATCCCAGTCCAAGCTTGCCACTTCTGTGGATTACATGAATTCGGTCGCTTGGCGCAACCATTCTGTCAATAATCCCCCCCGTGCCGTCAGGAGAGTTATCATCGACAAACAGGATCTCAATTCCAGCATGCTGGGAAAGAACAATCTCGGCAAGTCGTTCAACATTGTCCTTCTCATTGTATGTCGGTATTACTACAAGGGCCTTCACCGGTTATTGTGCTCCTGGATACGAAATAGTGGACTTCTTGTACAAGTCGTCCATCCAGCGGGAAAAGAGCTGTTTCTTCTCGGAGTCGACCAGATCCTTTGAAATCTTGTCCTTGATTTCATCAAATGGAACCTGGCGGGAAGGCCGTTTATCAGTGAGTTGTATGATGTGATATCCATAAATCGTTTCCACTATGTTACTGGTCTCTCCGACTTTGAGTTTGAGAAGGGCAGCTTCAAACTCCTCCACTGTCTGGCCGGCGTGGAAATACCCTAAATCGCCTCCCTTTATTCTAGTCAAGTCATCCGACTCATTCCGGGCAAGGACCTCAAAGTTTTCCCCCTTCTTAATCCTCTTCAAAATTTCTTCTGCTCTCGAACGACTTTTTGAACGCTCTTCCTGAGTAGCCGACGGGTCCAGCTTGAGGAGAATATGACGCGCGCGAAATTCTTCCGGTTTACTGTATTTGGCAGTGTTAACCGAATAGTAGTTTTTTACCATTTCCGGAGTAACAGTTACCTTGTCGTTAACCTCGGACTGCTTGACCTTTTCAGATAACAAGCGCCGTTCAAATATACGTTTGAATGTCTTTTCTGAAAAACCGGCTCCTTCATACGCAGAGGTCAACGCTTCCTTTGTCTGAAACTTTGCGGTGTGCTTTTTTATTTCTCCGTCAAGTACCTGTTGAGTTATTTTTATACCCTTGCGTTGAGCATCCTGCGCCCTCAACTCGGAATCAACAAGATTCTTCAACGCCTCAGAGCGGATTTTTTTCATTTTATCGTCAGACAGCTTCCCGTGAAAAGCCTGATTTAAGGGCATAATCTCATTAATTTCCTGCTGTAGTTCCGGCTCGTAGAGGTTTACACCATTAACAATTGCAACGACCGTGCTGTTGAGCTCTGCCTGACTGAAAACCGGCACGCTGACCGCTGCAAATAACAATGCAATAATACCGATGACGCGTGTACGCATATTTCCTCCACTAATTGATAGGTTATCTCTTGAACAATACGAGAATAGAGATATAAAAGTCAAGATGAACAAAATATGCGTGTTTGCAATAAAAAACAGATAAACGGTGATACACTTTGAATAATGGGAGGTTCCGCATGAAAGAAGCCATGTTTTACGAACAGGTAGACAACAAACAGGTACGGTGCGGACTGTGCCGGTTCAAGTGCCTGATCGGCGACGGAGCCCGCGGAATCTGCGCTGTCCGCGAAAACCGCAGCGGCATACTCTATAGCCTCGTCTACGGAAAACTCTGCGCCGAGCATGTGGACCCCATCGAAAAAAAACCGCTCTTCCACGTCATGCCGGGCAGCAGCACCTACTCCATTGCCACCGTCGGATGCAACTTTCACTGCCGCCACTGTCAGAACTACACTATTTCCCAGGTTGAACGGAATGCACCCATCATGGGAAGCGAGGAGACGCCGCAGGAAATTGTACAGCGCGCCATAAGCAGCAAAAGCAGCTCCATTTCATACACCTACACCGAACCGACTATCTTCTTCGAATTTGCCTACGACACCGCCCGCCTCGCCCGGGAAGCCGGACTGAAGAACATCTTCGTCACCAACGGCTACATAAGCAAGGAAGCGCTGGTGACGATCGCTCCGTATCTGGACGCTGCCAACATTGATCTGAAGGGGTTTTCCGAGGGATTCTACCGCGATTTTGTCCACGCCAGACTCGATGAGGTGCTCGACTCAATCATCGAATATCGCAAACAAGGAATCTGGCTCGAACTCACCACCCTGATCATCCCGGGACTCAACGACTCCGACAGCGAACTGCAGGGCATCGCAGACTTCATCGTCTCCAATCTGGGGATCGACACCCCCTGGCATGTAAGCCAGTTCTACCCCACTTACAAATTGCTCGACAAACCCCGGACACCGGTCACCACCCTGCGCAAAGCACGCGAAATCGGTTTTGCTGCAGGATTGCGCCATGTTTATGAGGGTAATGTACCGGGCGAGGGGGGCGAGAACACCTACTGTCCAGCATGCTCGTCCCTGCTGATCAAGCGCTATGGCTATGTAATCGAAAGCAACAGAATCAGCAACGGAGCATGCCCCGACTGCAGCACCGCAATATCCGGAATCGGGCTGTGAAACTGCCCCTTATGAAAAATTTCGATTACCAGCGTGACATCATGATCCGTGACCACCTGATTGGTCGCGGCATCCGCGATCCTGCGGTATTAAAAGCCATGAGAGAGGTACCGCGTGAGGAATTTATCGACGCACTAATGCTGGAAAACGCCTACGACGACCATCCGCTACCAATCACCGAGGGGCAAACGATATCGCAGCCCTACATTGTGGCGTATATGACCGAAGCACTTGAATTGAACGCTGCGGATCGGGTACTGGAGATCGGCACCGGGTCCGGATACGCTGCAGCAGTACTGAGCAGAATCGTGGAATCCGTCCATAGTGTCGAGCGGTTGGGTGGATTGGCGCAGGTTGCCAGACAACGACTGGAGCGACTTGGCTATATGAATATTGTTGTCCACGAAGCTGACGGCACCCTCGGCTGGCCGGAACATGCGCCTTACAACGCCATTGTCGTCACCGCCGGTGCACCGAAAGTGCCAAAACCACTTCTAGAGCAGCTTGAGATTGGCGGTCGGCTGGTCATTCCGGTCGGGACATCTCTTGATGTGCAGATGTTAATCAGGGTGCGCCGGATGAGCGAGCATGACTTCCGCAGCGAAGAGCTCTGTGGTGTCCGATTTGTCCCCCTGATCGGAGAAGCGGGATGGTGATCATTACTTAAAAATTATTTACCACTGCAGTCTAGTGATAAATTTCCAATCCAGTCTGGATGGGCCTTCATAGATTTTTTGGATAGACAAAGCCGAACTTTTTATATAAAGTCTCGGCCGCTTGAACAATAGTCTCTTGTAACGAGTTTGATCCATAACTTGCCATACTATCCGGAGTCTTTGAATGCGTCGCACCTTGTGCCAAAAACTGCTCTTTACCGTGCTGGCATTCCTGCTCAGCGGTACGGTGCCTGTTTTTGCCGACGAAGATCCTCTTGATTCTCTCGGGTTTCTTGACAAGTCCGAACAACCGCCAGTTTCCACTCCCCATTCTCCCCGCCCCCCATCTCTGATAGCCGAAAATGTCACCGTAGTGACCGCAAGCGACATTGCCCGCCTGAATGCCCACACGTTGGACGAGGTGCTGCAAACGGTCTCCGGTTTCCAGCTTTTTCAAGTGCGGACGCCTGGTAGCGCGGTTCCTTACACCCTTAACGGTGCCTTGAGCAGCCAAGTCATGATTCTGATCGATGGTGTTCCCCAAAACCTGCTCGGGACTGATGACAGCTCCGATTTGGGGATGATCCCGGTGCAGCGGATTGAACGGATCGAAATCATCAAAGGGGCCGCATCAGTCGCCTGGGGTCCGGCTCTTGGCGGGGCGGTGAATATCATCACACGCAATCCTGAGCCGGACTCAAAACTGGTGGGTTCTGGCTCGGCCTCATACGGAGGTCATGGAGCTTCAGACCTTCGAGGTGGAGTCAGCGGTACAAGGGACAGGCTTGGCTATTATCTGGATGGCGGCCGCTTCAACTCAACCGGATTGCTACCTGGCAACCCGGTCTCCCTTAATCATGCCATCGGCAAAATAACCTATGACCTGCCAGGCAAAGGCCGCCTGACATTTGCCGCCGATCACCGCGATAGAGACTTCGGCTATGGCTACGGTGACCGGGCGATTGGGCTGGGTGACACACTTGTTACCGCCGGTTCTCGCTATACGTCTGCATATCTTCGATTCGACTACCCTCTGCAAGATCGGCTCAACATCGAACTCCTTTCTTCTGTCGGACAAAAGGATGTCTGGCGAAAGTACACCATGCCAGGAGACCTCCTGATCTTTGATGCAAAAAACAGGACCGATTCGCAGCAGGTCACCGCCAAACTTATCTGGGGCGACCGCAGTTCCAATCTGGCTGCCGGGATTGAATACCTGCATGACAATATCTCCGTCAGTGAACCTAAAAACGGATTTTCCTTTCTGAATTTTTCGCGGGACCTGGATCGTTACGCTGCATACCTGAATGGGAGCTATTCTCTTGGCCCTGTGACCTTGCTCTCCGGACTTCGGCTGGACCATATCGGCATTAATGATGTGGTCAGCAGTTATCATCTGGGAGCAACCTGGCAGCTGACGGAGAACACCCTGCTCCGAGCGTATGCTGTCAAGGGATACAGCCTGCCCATGCCAAACTTCAAGGATAGCCTGCAAAATATCTTCACTTTACAATCCGGAATTGAAACAAGTGCCATCCCGTTACTCTGGTTGAAAGGGACCTTCTTTTACAGTAATACCTGGAATATTGAGACCTTCGTTGTACCTCAAAACTACCCAGCATCACCGGTTAGTACGGTTGATTCCGAGGAAGTCAGGCAGGGATTTGAAGTTGAAGGACGCACCGTTCCGTGGAATGATTTCTCACTGAGGGCAGGTTTCACGTACAGCGATGTTCATGACAAAAAGACCGACATACGTATCAGTTACATCCCCATCGGCAGCACAAAGATTGCCCTTGACTATGACAATGCCAGGAAAGGGTTACGGGCAACCATTACAGGTTCACACGTTAACTGGCCATCGGCAGCCGGCAATAGCGTACACGACAGACAAATTATCTGGGATCTCCACCTTACGCAGAAAATCCCCTCCTTCAGAGGCTTGACTCCGGAACTATTTTTCTCCGGACGGAATCTGTTCAACAGTTCCCAATACATCGATAATTTCCGGACTAACACTCCGATTTGGCTCGAAGGCGGAGTGAGGGTGAGCTTCTGATGAGACGCCTAGCTTTCCTCATACTCGCACTGGCGACTCTGACTCTGCTTCCTTCCCTGGCCCAGGCGTACGACGTGCTTGTGCTCCAGAGCAGGCGCAATCCCGCATACGAGGAAGTTCTGAACGGTTTCCGCGCCAGCCATAACGGCTCTCGACGATTGATCGTGCTGTCCGACTATGCCGAAGTTGACATCATCCGCATAGTTCGTGAGGATCGCCCCAGACTGATCCTGGCCGTAGGAGACACTGCCCTGACAATTGCCCGAAAGATCCCGCAGATTCCGGTAGTCGCCGTAATGTCTCTGGGTATCCATAACCGGAGAGCTTCACATTCCAATCTGACCGGCATCGGCATGTTCGCTCCGCCGGAGCGCTTCATCAATATGTTCCGGGCCATGAAAACCCAGCGAGTGGGCGTAGTCTACAATCCGGCCAAGAGTGGCTGGTACCTGCGACTGGCCCGCCAAGCTGCCGCAGAGGCAGGCGTTGAACTTGTGACCCGCGAAGTCTCGGTCCCCCGTGATACGGTCGAACGGCTAGCGACACTGGCCGGAAAAGTTGACGCCCTCTGGATGCTGCCTGACAGCACGGCCGTCACCCGCGAGACAACCGAGGCCTATTTCCGTTTCGGACAACAGCAGTCTATCCCGGTAGTCTCTTTTGCAGCAAATTATCTGGGGCTTGGAGCTGCGGCCGTGCTCGAAATCGATCGTAACGCTATGGGTCGCCAGGCGGAGTCCATGATTGAGGCTCTTCTTAAAGGCAGCCACGCTGACACCACGCTGCCCGGTTTTCCAAACGGAATCACGCTCAAGACAAATCCAAGTGTTTTGAAACGCCTGAAAGTATCCATTAATGAAGAATGATTCCCATTGCAATCCTAATCAGGTGATGATATTAACATCCTTCAACTCTTGAGTAATCCGTAAGAGAGAGAATTTATCAGCCAAATGAGGGATTGACCATGTCACCCTGTTCGCGATGGGCAAACTTGCGTGCCAGCTTTCAATTCAAACTCTTCTCCATTTTTACCCTGCTGACCTTTCTGATCGCCTGCCTGCTGAGTACCCTGTACGTCATCACTGACATCCGCAAGTCCCGCCACTTTGCCACAGAACAGCTTCATCTTCGGACGCAGCAACTGGCCGACTCCGTCCGGCTCCCGCTGTATGCCGAAAACCGTGTCATGCTGAGTCAGTTGGCCGAGCAGGCGGCCAAGGCACCTGAAATCCGCATGGTGGTGATCAGCGCTCCGGACGGCAGAGTATTGGCCGATGTCCATACTTCCGTCAATTCTCCTGACTCGTCCGGCACAACCAAGGTTATCGATCAAACCGTTGAGGTATTTAGTAACCACCTGGTGGATTCAATCGAAGCATCGCTTGCCGGCAGCCGGGATACATCAGTTGCCAAGATCGGTTCAGTGCACATGGAGCGGGGAACTGCCGACCTGTCACGTGCCATGTACCGCCTCGTCGTCCTCTCCACCAGTATAGCCATCGTCTTCTGGCTGGCTGTCTCCCTGCTCTGCCATCTGGTACTCCGGCGGGTAACCAGCTCTTTCAACGCCCTTATGCACGGCATAAACACCATGCAGGAGGGTGACTTTACCTCCCGGATCACCGTTGAGTGCGATGATGAGCCAGGAAGGGCGGCACGTGCCATCAACAACCTGGCGAGTGCGTTACAGCAGCGTGGCGAGGAGAACATCCGGCTTCAGGAAGAGCGCTTGAACCTTGAACGCCAGATGCTCCATACCCAGAAGTTGGAAAGCCTTGGAGTTATGGCAGGAGGAATTGCCCACGATTTCAACAACCTGCTTCAGTCCATTCTCGGCAATATTGAACTGGCTTCGATAAAACTTACCCCGGACTCAGCTTCACAAAAGCATATTGCTCATGCCATGACCTCGGTAAAACAAGCGTCTCATCTTACCAATTCAATGCTGACATATCTGGGTAAGGGATTTATTTCCAAGAAAAAACTGGACCTGAATACGCTGGTCAAATCAAATGCTGAAATGCTGAAAACAGCCGCCTCTTCAGCGGTTTCGATGGAACTGTCGCTCTCAGAGGATCTTCCGGCAATTTTGGCGGATGAATCTCATATTCAGCAAGTGGTTATGAACCTGATTATCAATGCAGCCGAGTCCATAGTGGAGCAGCCGGGCGTAATCAGACTCACCACCGGTATCCAGGACTGCGATCGATCATGTATGGACGCCAGTCTACTTGATGAAAAACCGTCACCGGGACGCTATGTTTTTTTGGAGGTCAGCGATAACGGGTGCGGAATGAACGAGGAAACAGTTAAATGCCTCTTCGATCCCTTCTTTACAACAAAGTTTACCGGACGGGGATTGGGAATGTCCGCAGTCATGGGAATATTGAGATCTCACAACGGGGCTCTGTTTTTGGAGAGTGAACCCGGCAAGGGAACAACATTCAGGGTTCTATTCCCGATTCCGGAATCAACGCTGCCGGCAGCGGCTCTTCCATCAATGAATAATAAAACCGGAGCGAGGAACAAGCTTTCCGGAACCGCCCTGGTGGTAGATGACGAGAAATCGGTCCTGAGCATCTGCACAAAAATGGTCTCACTATGCGGCTTCACGGTGATTACTGCCTGTGACGGCATCGATGCGGTCTCAAAGTTCCGGGAACATGTTGATGTAATTGACGTCGTCCTGATGGATCTGACCATGCCGAATATGGATGGCATAACTGCCATGAGCGAAATATTCAGCATCAAACCGGATGCCAGGGTAATCCTTTCGAGCGGCTTCAACGAAGATGAACTGAGCGAACGCATCACCGGACAAGCCCCTTGCGGGTTCATCCGTAAACCGTATTGCATGAATGTTCTTGAGACTGAAATAGAAAGGGCAATGCAGAGGGATTGACGCTCTGCAGACCGTACTACGTGAACAACAGTTTTTTCATCTGTCCCTGCACAACATCCCGGGCGCAAAAGCCGGCAGACAGACGGATATGTACCCTGTCTCTTCCGGAGTGCTGAAACGGCCCCACTTCCCCTTGGGAACTGAAACAGGCTGACCGGCCTCAACCTCAAATATGCCTTTCAGTGATTCAACATGCTGCAAACTCGTCGAACTCCGGGGTCTTGCCGACTTCAACCCGGCCGGACGGACTCAGCACCCTGGCGATGCTCACCACTTGGTACCGGTATTAACCCTCCCGACGTACTCCTCGATCAACATCGGCTGATTACCCTCCGCCTCGATGACATGCGGTTTTCTGATCAGTGTCAGCATGTTAACAACAACGAGGCAAAATCATCAGATTTCGCCTCGTTGTTCTACTCCTCACGCCATAATTTCAAGCCAAATCTGCTTTCAGGATTAATCAGAATAGGTAGCAGAAAAACACTGACTGAAACCAAGTTCGTGAATTGCCCGCCGCATACCATCGGTCATATTCACCAGTTTCAATTCAATGCCCCGGTGCCTTGCGCACTCCACCCAGGCATTCAGAATCTGCAAACCACTCGTGTCTGCCTCTTCGATTTGTCCACAATGTACCTGGAAACTTTTTTTGCCTTCAGACTCCAACAGGTCAAGAGTATGAATCAGGGAATCAATATTTGCCGATACTCCGGTCATGGTCCAATTTCCTTCCAGGTAAGCAACCGAACCTGCAATACGGACATTCATACAAACCTCCGTCTCCCCGCTACCTAATCCAGGTTTCCAGACGCCATACGATACAAGCCGGTTCGATACCCTGAATGGGCCGCCAGTTCGCACGCATGATTCATTGAATTTTCTGCTTTGGTCATTGCCGCCGATACTGCTCCGGAAGGCAGCGTGCCCGTATCGATAAGCCCGATAACAGCCAGCCATTTCTCCAATTCCTCAAAACGTTCCTTGTTAAACCACTCTGTGCCACTGCTTTCATGGACGCACAGAAACTCACGACTGGGTGCGGAAGTAAACATGTACTCCACTTTTACAGGCACTTTGGAAAGTGAGCAATCGTTTTCTGCGATTTCAAGGCTTGAAATAACTTCGTTCATGCAGGTATCCTGATTATCAGGACTGGTGAGTGCCAACAGGGCTGAGAGCAGACTAATCAGGTGCAAGGCTCCATTCATATCCAGCATTCGTCGCACGGTGCAATCAAAACCGAACTGCTCCAGAATCTCTTGTTTCAAGCCGAAAAACAAGATCCAGACCAATAGCAGTCTGAAGTCATCTTCAGAATCAAGAAGCGCGGCTAATCGTGCCTGAAAAGCTTTGGCCTCACTGGAAACCGGCTTCGCTTTCAACAGCGTTGCAAGCCTCTTGAACCGCGATTCAATCATGCCGAGATGCTTATCGAACCGAGGCATGTTCGCCTGATCTGTCTCCCGATTTTCCATTGTCCTGCGCATTTCTTTGAAAAAATCTTTTGCGGCGGCGATAACAATAGCGTAGCCACTCCTGGACTTCATTTCTTCCTGCGCCAGATGAATCATCGCCTTAAAAGCCTCGTTCAGATCGCCAAACTTCATCAGTTTCAGCTCATCCTCAAGGCTTTCGACACCTCTGCCACCCAGCGCCAAGCAAAGCTGGCTCCAGCTTCTTTCGCCATCGTCACGGATTTCACGAAAATCTACAAAAACATAAAACTGGTACTCCTTCAACTCGGCATAGAGTCCGTATTCATACAGTTCACGATCGTTGCGCAGATACGTCAAGCCCGTGACATGATCTCTGAAGGCACAATACACATTTGCTTCTCCGGTCAGGCCCAGGGCGGTTCCCAGCGTTGTCCGGCAGATTTCCGATTCACCATTTCCATTCTTTACGGCAAAACCGGATGACTCCCTGATCCATCCGGCTGCCGTTGAAAAGCTGTTGTGGTACATAACCAGTGATCGCTGATCTCCAGCACGGTTGGAATAGGCAAAGACATTCTCGTTGATGCAATCACAGGCATAAAAGTCGTAAAGCATGAAGTTTTCTGATCCGGAAAACAGCCAGCGACGGCGCAATAGCGGGAATATCCACAATTCGTGTCCCCCTACCAGACCTTCGTCAATCTGTTCATCCCAATAGGCTCGCTTGTATTCCATACCGTATTTTTCATGAAAACCCTCGATCTGGCCATGGCCGAACATCGGCAAACCCGGCATAGTAGCCAACAGTACGCAGGCGCCAAAATATTTATCCTGAGTGCCGAACTGTGCCACGGCGGTCTTTTCGTCCGGATTGTTCATAAAGTTGACAAACCGCTTGAGGACCTCGGGATTGAAGTCCAGTACGTTCTTGATCGTCTGGCGATATTTGTGATTCTCCTCCATCTTGAGCATGTTCATGAAAGCACTGTTATAAACCCGGTGCATCCCCAGAGTCCTGACAAAATATCCCTCCATCATCCAGAAGGCCTCCGCCAGCAACAGCGTACCTGGCGCTTCTGCAGCCACGCGATCTACAACTTCGCGCCAGAATTCAACCGGAAAAACAGCATCGAATTCCTCTTTGCTCATGCCGTGCTCGGCACGTGACGGAATTCCCCCACCGTGACCGCGCAGGGGGAACCAGAGGCGCTCGTAATGCTTCTTTGCCAGAGTCATGGCGGCATCGAAGCGGATGATCGGGAAGTTACGGGCAACATGCAGGATTGTCTGGATAACCGCTTCGCGAACCTCGGGAATAAGGTAATTGAGTTGGGCGGTGTCGTTCCAGGGGATGCTGGTACCGTCGTTGCCGTGATAGATATAACGGGTTCGGCCGTCACGCCGGTCATAATGCTTGAAAACCACGGCAGCGTCATGCTTGCTCCAGTAGCCGTCCTCGATCTGGATGCAGACGTTGCCGTCATGAGAAAGATCTTCGCCATTGAACTGATAGGTCGGAAACGGCGGGTAGTCGGTATGGACAAACCAGTCAGGATGTTGGACCACCCAGCGCGAATAGATGCCGGTATGGTTCGGGACCATGTCGCTGGCCAGTCGGATTCCACGTCTGGCGGCACGTTCCCGCAGGTTGCCCAACGCCTCCCATCCCCCCAGGTCGTCTGCAACCTCATAATCGTACAGGGAATAGGCAGATGCTATCGCTTCCGGGTTGCCACAGATCTGCTTGATACGCTGCGACGCCGGAGAACGTTCCCACAGGCCGATCAGCCAGAGACCGGTGAATCCCCAGGAGGCAAGACGATCAAGCTCTGCATCAGGCACCTGGTCGAGGCGTGTAATCGGAAACCCGTGAGATCGGCTCAACTGGTCGAGCCAGACATAGACCATCTTGGCCATCAGGACGACATTGGACATCCAGTCGGCATCCTGGGAAAAGCGCTCGTATTCGGGATAGTCAAATCCGGCAAAAATTGAATCACCACGGCCAGGACCGGATCCACCAGTTTGTCCGGTACGTCTGAATTCAAGCACCGGTGGCGGTCCTGGGTCGCCGCCCCAACCCCGTTCGCGTTCTTCTTCAAGCAGGATATCAAGGGCAGTTGACACTTCCGCTAGTAGTTCGTGGGGCAGAACGGCACTCCACGTATTTCGTACAAAACGGATCTGCTCTGCCAACGAATCTGGTGCGGCCTGGACCGGCGCCCAAATGGCCTCACCCAGCGAGCAGCCAAGCACCTTGACAAACGGGCTTTTCGAAAGAGCAGCATGGGTGTTTACGGCTATGGTCTTGTAGTGAGACGAGAGTTTCAGTTCCTGATCATCAAAAACATCGAGAAAGCTCCGGACAGCCGGATTTTCGACGGCAGTGTGCAGCAACAGCATCTCCCGCAGTGCCTCACGCCGCCGGGTGTCATTTTCTTTTAACCATGCGGCGGCTGGCACTTTGCCTGAAAGCAGCTCGGAAGGCGGAAACAAATCCACAAACAGCTCCACCGCCTGCATAGCCTCACCACGTGCCGGATCATATCCGCTCCGTTTCAACGCATCCCCAAGAACGGCAGTTTTTGCATCTTCAGCAAGAATATCGATCATATATCGATACACCCTCTGCAAGATGGCAAACAGATTCAGGTGAGAGGCGTATACCGTCCGTGCCGTTGCTCCATGTGCCTTGTTGAGTGATAAAGCCAGTTGACGATAAAAGATCACGGGAGGAAGTCGCCGTTCCTCGACAAGCCGCGAGGATTTCATCAGTCCAAGTGAATGCCATTGCCGTGAAGAAATCGGGATATCATGGCGAAAGTAATCAGAAAAACTGCCCTGCCTGGTCATGTTTCAATCCTGTTATCGTCTTCAGGTTTCTGAAGGTGGGTCTGGTAATTGAAGATCCGTTCTCCCAAAAGGTACAAACCTGGCTGAAGTGGCACCGGTTTACGCTCCTCTTTCTCTGCAACCAGATGATTCACTGACTTCCATCCTGCCCGGACCATTGCAATAGTGCTTCTGCCAACATTGTCAAGTGCATATAACATATCCGCATTCTCCTAAACTGCTGCACAGCTCTTCAATCTGCTTGAACAGCTCTTCAAGATTAACCGGTTTTGCCACATAGCCGTTAATACCCGCAGCAAGAAAACGCTCGCGGTCCTCCGAAAAAGCGTGAGCTGTCATGGCAATGATCGGGATTCGCGGATTGATACCAGGCCGCTCTCCCGAGCGGATAATACGCGCGACCTGTGTTCCCTCCATATCCGGCATGGAAATATCAGTAAGAACAATATCGAACTCATCCTTTTGTAATGCGTCAAGCAGCTCGGCCCCGTTTTCTACCGCTGTTACTTTGTACCCCCTGCGTTGAAGCAGCTTTTGCGCAACGGTCCTCCCGGCCTGTTCATCATCTGCAAGAAGAATTTTCAGAGGGAGGATCTGACCGCCAATGTGAGCTTGAGTCCGGTCAGGTACCTGTTCCCGGGATTCGGCTATTGCAACCGGTAACAACACTGTAAAGACAGAGCCTTCACCCGGAACACTTGAAACAGTAATACTCCCACCCATCAATGCCAACAAGCGCCGGCAGATGGGCAACCCCAAGCCAGTCCCGGACGCGCTACGGGTACCAAAGCTTTCAACCTGGGTAAAGCTCTCGAAGATATGATCCAGTTTGTCGCGAGGAATACCGATGCCGGTATCACTGATCACAATACGCAGCACGGCCTTGTCCGGGCTCACGGCGGAAGGAGCCTCTTCACAACCGATTTCCAGCGTCACGGTACCGTGACGGGTGAATTTTATGGCGTTACCGAGCAGGTTGGAGATAATCTGGCGCAAACGTTGTTGATCGCCACGGATGAATTCAGGCAAATCGTCGGCAAGTGAAACGGAGAGGTCAAGCCCCTTTTGCCGGGCACTTGCAGAGAACATCCTCACCAACTGCCTGCCCATCGAGGAAAACGAGTATGCTTCGCTGGCCAGTTCCAACTTGCCAGCCTCAATCTTGGAAAAATCGAGCACATCGTTGATTACCTGAAGCAGCATCTGTGAAGCAGACTTGCAGTCTTTCAGATACTCCTGCTGTTGCGGCGTAAGCGTGGACCCCTCCAGCAGTTCGACATTCCCCAGCATGGCGCCCAGCGGGGTGCGTATCTCATGACTCATGGTCGCAAGAAAATCGCATTTAGCAATGTTGGCGGCTTCCGCGGCGTCCTTTGCCTGACGCAAGGCATCTTCAGCCCGCTTGCGTTTGACGATGTCCCAGGCCAGATTTGCCAGATTCTCGAGGGTCGTCATTTCCTGTTCGGTGTAATCGGTAGTTTTATTACCGACACCCAGCACCGCAACAATCAGGTCGTTGCGCACTATCGGTACGACAAGTTCGCGTTGTAGCGCGGCATGTCCCGGCGGCAATCCCCTGCGGTTGGAGAGCGATTCATAACTGTTGTGGATCAGCGCTTTTTTATCGCGGATACAGTCAGCCCATACTCCGGCGCGGTCAAGAGGGTAATGCTCTCCCTTGCCTTCCGCGGTACAAAATGAAGACGTGGTGTTGCTCGACCAGGCCTGCAAAGACAATGTCACCTGATCGGTTTCAACAAAATGGAAAAAACCGATCCTGCTCTCGGTCAAGATTTCGGCTTCATCCAGAACCTTTGTCAACAGTTCATCAAGAGAATGTTTATAGGCATAGTCGCTGATAATGAGGCGGGAGTGTAAAACCATCTCGGATTGTTTGCGTTCGGTGATATCGCGAGCGGCAGCGTACAGGAGCGTCGTGCCGAATAAAGGCTCCGACAACCATTCAAGCCATCGGTACGATCCATCTTTGCATCGATAGCGATTGGTATAATTGATGGTACATTCGCTGCCGGTACATTGCGTGGCAACCACGGACATGGTCGTATCTTTATCATCAGGATGTACCAGTTCCAGAAAAGACGTTGCCAGGAGTTCCTGTTCGGAAAACCCAAGTTTCTTTGTAAAAGCACGGTTTATCCTCTTGAATTGGCTGTCCGTTGAGGCGATACACACCATATCCGGGACAAGATCCAGAAACAGATTGAGTTCATTTTCGGCCTGCTTCCGCTCATTGATGTCGATCAATGTGACCCAGTATTCGCCGTTGTGTGCCGGAGTAGACCGCAGATGTGCCCAGAACAGGGAACCGTCGGACCGTACCATGCGCATCTCCCAGACCTGTACTTGATTGGCCTCAAAGACCTTTTCCCGGTGCAGATAATAGAGATCCTGATCTTCCCGGAAAATAAAGGCGGATATCGGCTTCCCGAGCAGATCGCTTCGTACCACACCAAGCATGGTGGCGGCCGCGAGATTGACCTTATGAATCAGCCCCTTATCGTTGAGGGTCAGGTAGCCGACCGGCGCCAGATCATACAGGGCAAAGTAACGGGCCCGCGAAGCCGCCAGCTCATGCTGGGTACGGCGAAGCTCCTCGTTTTGCATCTCCAGCTCAATCTGATGCACGCGCAACTCGTGAAACAGCAGTCGCGCATCATCAAGCGACAACGTTTTCAAAGACGTTTCCTCATCAAGGAGTGCTTTTTCTTCGGCCAGCTTGCGAAGATTTTGGTATCCTTCTGTATTTCTATCCATCATGATCGTAGTTACTCCGCCTACCTGCCATACCCTTTTAGATGCATTACTCACCCCTTCACCCTGCATCGGTAAGTGGGAGGGCGGTGGTGGGATTTGCCTCTACAGTTCTATTCTGAATTCAGCACCGCCATCAACATTGCTCGCAGTCAGACGGCCATTCATGTTTTTTTCAATGATCATTTTAGACATGTACAAGCCGATCCCGGCTCCTTTGCCTTGCTCTCTGGTAGAGAAGTACGGATCGAATATTTTGGGCAGAATATCCTCTCTTATACCTCCACCGTTGTCGAGAATTGTGACTATCGAACGCCCGTTTTCCTCGGAAATGCGCATGCTGATCAGCGGCTGAAGCGTCTGCGATTCCAGCAGCGCATCCTTGGCATTGATAATGATGTTGAGCAGTGCCTGCGCGTACTCATTCGGGTAGCCAACAGCATGTATATCCGCTTGCTCGTCACAGGCCGCCTTGATACCTTTGCTTCTCAGTGACGGCAGCACAAAATTGAGTGACCGGGAGACTGCATCGTTGACGGAGAAGGAACGCAGTTCCTTCTCCTGACTGAAAAAGTTACGGAAGTCATCAATGGTGTCGGAAATCTGCTGAAGGATCTTCATGGTTTCGGCAATATCAGAGTCCAGCTCTTCCACCGAAAGATCGTTTGCCTTAAAGGCAAGTTGCAGGCTCTGCACAATCAACCCGATATTGTTGAGCGGTTGACGCCACTGGTGCGCAAGATTGCTGATCATTTCACCCATGGTAGTCAAGCGGCTCTGCATAATAAGAATATCATCTTTTTTGCGCAGCTCGGCGACCGCTTTGGCTATACGGGATTCAAGGGTACCGTTTAACTCTTCGAGTTGTTTTTGTTGATCCGCCAACAGTTTCTCATGTCGCTTTTTCTCGGTGATATCCCGTGCGACATGAACACATGCCGTTACCTGACCCTCAGCATTTAATATCGGAGACATGGTTACTTCAAAAGTTCCATTAAGTTTTTCTATGTCAAATTCCGATGTTTGAGGCTTCCCGCATTCCAATAACTTTGCATGCATGCAAACATCAGGAGTGGATGTTGTGCAATGCATCACCTCAAAACATTTACAACCTACCAGTTCAGTAGAGCTAATGCCGCAACGCTCTGCCATGGCACGGTTGACACGGACGATGCAATTATTGGCATCAGTGATGAAAATCAGATCGGAGACAGCATCAAAGGTATAGCCCCACTCCTGCTTTGCGCTGATAACAGTCTCTTGTTCATCCATGGAGACATCGTGCTTTTCAGTCTGCATGCCAGGTTCCTTTCGTCCACAAAATATGGATCGATTTTTTACTCCGGAAACTCTGTAAGCTTACCATAATCCTGTTCATTGTCTGCCGGACTATTTCCCCTCATACTGTCCACATATGCCTTCGTCAGTGGAAGTTCCCGTTCCAGAGAAATTACCAGTTCCCTGACAGCGTTGTGATCGTCACGGGTTGCATTTTCCTGAAGAGCTGTACAGATTTCGGAAAGCTTCAGCAGCCCCAGATTTCGGCTCCCACCCAGAAGAAAATGTGCTGTTTCATATATTTCCAAAAAATTTTTCTCTTCAATTGCCATATACAGTGCCGGAATCTGTTTTTCAATATTTTTGAAAAACGGCTCAACAACCGCCGGAACAAAATCTTTCCCTGCTTTTTCAAACATCTTCTGCAGCTTACATAATCGCCCCTCATCAAACGCAAAATCTGAGACAGCTTCATGCCAGTTTTCTTCAGAATGAGGCAGTGATGGCCGAGGAGATGTTTTCCGAAGCGAAGTTGCCCAACGCATCACAATCTCTTGCAGTTTTCCGGATCGAATCGGTTTGCTCAGATACTCATCCATCCCGGCTGCAAGGCACTTTTCACGAAATCCCTTGATGGCATTTGCCGTGAGGGCAACAATAATGGTGTGCTTTTGATCACCCTCCAGCCACCGTATCTCGTCGGTTGCTTCAAAACCATTCATATCCGGCATGTTGCAGTCCATAAATACAATATCGTAGCGGTGCCGGCCAACCATGGCAACAGCATCCCTTCCGCATGAAACCACATCCACCGTGCAACCGATGAGCTGTAGCATGGTTGTGGCAACAATCCGGCTTGACGGATCGTCTTCAGCCACAAGGACACGCATATGGCTGAATGTTTCCGGAGAGATGTTTTCTCCCGAGTCAGCCATTATCGCATCGTTCACATCATTCCTGCCGGGCAATTCCCGGCATGTCGCGGGCGGTAATGCCAGGGTAAACCAGAACGTGGAGCCATTGCCCTCACTGCTTTTCACGCCGATGGTTCCGCCCATAATTTCGACCAGACTCTTGCAGATAGCCAGCCCGAGGCCGGTGCCACCATGCGGACGATGCCGAAGAGAATCTACCTGATAAAACTTCTGGAACAACAGGGGAAGCGCCTCCTCCGGAATACCGCTGCCAGTATCGGTGACCTTGATCCTGAGAGATGTTTCCCTTTCGCTGGTGCCGAGACATTCAACGTCGATAATTATATGACCATGATCGGTAAATTTGACTGCGTTCCCGGCAAGATTTACCAGCACTTGCCTGATACGCCCCGCATCTCCGATCAGGCGCGTCTGTATCTCGGGCGCGCACCTGATAACGAGCGCTACATTCTTGGCAACCGCTTTCGGAGCCAGAAGTTCACCCACACTCTCGCATACCGCGCGCAAATCAAAGGGCTCCTCTTTGACTTCAATTTTTCCAGACTCGACCTTGGAAAAATCGAGGATATCATTGATAATATCGAGCAATTTGGTTGCCGAATCAAGTATGCCATTGGCAAAGACTGACTGCTGCTCGGATAACCCGGTTTGCAGCAGCAGGTCGGACATACCGATGACACTGTTCATGGGAGTACGGATTTCATGGCTCATGGTAGCCAGAAAGTCGCTTTTTGCCTGATTGGCGGTTTCGGCACGATTGTGAGCGGCAAGGAGTTCTTGAGATTGCCGCACTATCAGTTCTTGTGAAGCTTTGAGTTCGTTCATATGCTGTAATATTTTTTCATCTGCCAGCTTACGCTCGGTGATATCGCGCACGATAACAAGGACTTCGTCCACGCCGCTCCGAACCGCACGTAACTCAAGATAGCGCGGTACATTTTGTACCGAAAAATCGACATACAGTTGCAGATCGTCTGATTGAAGACTTTGGCAGATGTCGTGGCAGGCGGCGTCATCCGCTCCGGGTGACAACACCTCGGTAATTTTTTTTCCGACCGCATCTTCCGGAATAAAAGAAAAGTCCGAGGAGTCCGGCTTCTGGCAATAAAGAATAGTGCCGTCATTACGACAACGTAGGATAAGGTCGGGAATTGCCCTCAACAGAACAAGCGTTTTCAACTCGCTCTGCAGAAGCTCCTTTTCCATCTGTGTCCTGATACGTTCCTGGGTCTGCTTGTAAATGGCCATCTCGACACAATGCTTGAGATGGTTGAGATTGACCGGCTTTTCAAGAAAAGCAAACGAGTTTGACATCTTGGTGCGGGTAAAAGTCGCGTCATCACCATGCGCCGTGAGAAAGATAATCGGTATGTCCAGCTCAGTGCAAATCCGGTTGGCTGCCGTGATTCCGTCCATAGTGCCCTGCAGCGACACATCCATCAGAATCAGATCGGGAAGCATGGTTGAGGCCGTCCTAATGGCTTCAGCGCCGTTATCAACGATAGCAATGACATCATACTCAAGACGAACCAGTGACTTACCGAGCTTTTGAGCGGTTGCGGTTTCATCCTCAACAATCATGATCCGATATTTTTCTGTCAACGTATGGTTTCTCCATACCGCGAAACGAACCCCACGGAGGCTCTCATTTTAGTCGGAATGTTGCGTTACAATCGTCAAGTGCCTTCAACACCAGTTGTTCCTAAACGCTTGCTGAGAGTTTGTCTGGCCATACCGAGCAACAATGCCGCGGATCTCTGGTTACCATTAGTCAGGCTCATGGCGGATGAAGTCAGATATTCTTCCATCTCTTTTATGGTAGGGAAACGTCCAAAATAGGCATACAAGGCATCATCCAACGCATTATTCGGAACCAAAAACTCCGTATTAGGCATCTTGCCGTCATTAGCGGCTAGACCTGCAAAACAGTCGAGTGTCAGTAAACCGGAGCTATGACGAGCAACTGCGTCAGAAACCATGGCAAAGAGCTCGCGGACGTTTCCCTCATAATTATAGGTAGAAAGAAGAGCCACGACTTCCCGAGAAGGTGTTGGCCTGACTTTGTTGAGTGTCCTGGATGCTTTTATTAAAAAATGATCCAGCAACGTTGGAATATCTTCGCGACGTTCCCGGAGTGGAGGAATATGAATGTGGTGGGCACACAACCGATAATAGAGATCCTTGCGGAATTTTTTAGAGGCTATAAGAGCGGAAAGATCATGATTGGTGGCAACAATCACGCGGGCATCGGTTTTTTTCAGAACATCGGAACCAACGGGGTAGAATTCATTTTCTTGAATAAGCCGCAAAAGCTTGATTTGGGAAGTCTCGTTCAAGTCACCGATTTCATCAAGAAACAGGGTACCACCGGCAGCAGTGCAGATAAGACCGTCACGAGACTGGTCCGCACCGGTAAATGCCCCTTTTTTATGGCCGAACAGCGTGTCGGAAAACATGTTGTCATCAAGTCCGGCAACATTGACAGTGACAAATGCCCCTTTCCTGGCGCTGAGTTCTCCAATTGCCCGTGCAATTAACTCCTTGCCGACACCGGTTTCACCTGTTACCAATATCGGCTGGTCTGATTGCGCTATAAGCTCGATATACTGAAATATGGAGCGCATTTTCTTGCTGGTCGTGACAATCGCATCGAATGCCGCGGAATGCTTTAAATGATCGTTGAGCAGACAATCACGCAATGAGCGGTTTTCCTTGGACAACTCATTGACGTGAAGTGCATTTTCGACACTCAATACCAGTCGCTCGATTTCCACCGGCTTTGTGAGATAATCGACAGCGCCTGCTTTTATGCATGTTACAGCGGTTTCAATATCATCGGATGAAGTCATTACGATAACAGGGAGATGCGGAAAATCACGGGTCAAGACCGGAAGAAGTTCCTTCCCCGATACATGCGGCATCATCAGATCAAGAATGACGATTGATACGGGGTTGCTTTCAAGAAACTGTACGGCTTTTCTGCTGTCGGAAAGAGTCAGGACATTCTTGACCCCTTCGCTCTCCAGAGCGGTACCATGTATTTCAAGCACGACAGGATCGTCGTCTATCAACAACAATGGTAATTTTGTACGTATTTTGGAGTTCATTGATGCACTTTTCCCATGCTGCATTCTGCTTTCGTCACAGAGCAGATTCGATGTATTTCAAACGGTTACTAATGGTTTGGCGTGTGACCCCCAGCATTGAAGCGGCGACGGCATAGTTACCTTCGGAAAGCTTCAAGGCCTCCATGATCAGATAATCTTCGATTTCGCGAAAAGTGGGGAGGCGGCCAAAAAGAGTATATATCCCTGTGGTCGTTGTGGTGGGCGCTGCGGAAATGCCGGAAAAATCATCGAGAGTCATCATCCCTTCATTATGTCGGGCAATGGCGTCGCTGACTCTGGATTGCAATTCCCTGACATTGCCGGGAAAATCATATTCGGAAAGCGCTGTAATGAGTTCAGGGGAAACGGCAGGAATGCTCCTGCCAAAGTGGCGCGCAGCCTCTTCAATAAAGTTTTCCAACAGGAGAGGTATGTCTTCCCTTCGCTCCCGAAGCGCAGGAATGTGGATCTTATGGGTGCAGAGCCGGAAATAAAGATCACGGCGGAAGCGCCCCTCCTTGATACGCTCCTGAAGGTTTACATTTGTTGCCATAACAATCCGTGTGGAACTTGTCTTGACCAGATCGGAACCGACCGGGTAATACTCACTCTCCTGCAGAAGCCGCAGAAGTTTCACCTGTGACAACTCGTTCAAGTCTCCAATTTCATCCAGAAACAGTGTACCCGTTGCTGCCTTGTTGACCAATCCCTCGCGGCACTGTTCCGCTCCGGTAAAGGCACCCTTCTTATGACCGAAAAGTGTGTCGGAAAACATGGCGTCGTCAAGTCCGGCAACATTAATACAGACAAACTGCCCTCTCACTCTGCTTACCCGATGGATCGCGCGGGCAAACAACTCCTTGCCGACGCCGGTTTCTCCCGTAATCAATACCGGTTGCGGCGAGCGGGCCACAACTTCGATATACTGAAAAAGAGAACGCATCTTCTTGCTGGCAGTCTTGATCTCGGCAAACAACTCGGCATGTTCAAGCCTGTCGTTGAGCAGAGACTCCTTCATGGGAATGGCTTTCCTCAGGAGATAATTAGAATTCAGAGCATGTTCAACCGCCGTGACCAGACGACCGGTTTCACCAGATCTGACGACATAATCAACGGCGCCGGACTTCATGCAGTTGACCGCAATTTCCACATCACGGATCTCAGTTTCCACAACAACCGGAATAGCGGGATAATCCCTGCTGATTCGTGCCAGAAGACCTGTTTTGTCCATGGCGCAAGACATGTTGAGAACAATCAGGGAGACGTTATTCTGTTCGAGAAAGGAATGAATAGCGCGGCTATCCTCAAGCACAAAGACATGGCCAATACCGGCATTCAGAAGCAGCAACCGCGTATTCTCCAACATGTGCGGGTCGTCTCCGGCAAGCAAAACCGTACCTGTCCCATCAGGAGATACTTC
The DNA here is from genome assembly GCA_041675485.1 of Pelobacteraceae bacterium. Taxonomy (GTDB): domain Bacteria; phylum Desulfobacterota; class Desulfuromonadia; order Geobacterales; family Pseudopelobacteraceae; genus JACRCG01. The sequence goes on from JBAYTT010000017.1 coordinate 30,554, forward strand.
AGCCATAAGCCATCCTCATCGATAGTATTTCGATTCATACGATTTGGCGCGAACCGCGCTGACGAAACGAAAGCCAACAGACAGCTTTCTAAAGTTTTTCTTATAACCAGCTTATTTGTATCGCATCAGATTGGATTGTCAAGCGGACGTAAGTTTTTCTTTAAAAATCAGGCAGACAACGGCAGAGCAGAAAATAAGCCGTGAAAACGGCCATGGCGAGGATTGCAAGAGCGGTAAACGATCAGACATAATACTTAATAACTTCGAATAGTCGGGACATATATTGTTACGTCGCTTCGGTTTCTCCATGCCGATGACTCCGTGCGAGGATCTCGGCCGCCAGATCGAGGTTGGTTTCAGGAGGTAGAGTGGGGCCAAGCAGCCGGGCCTGACCTGCCCGGTTAAGCAGGCGGTCATCATAGCCGGCTCCGGGACAGAGTCGGCGCAATTCGTTTATCAGGTGGGCAAAATTCAACTCCCGGGACAGCTTCATGGCTGCACCGAACCCATCGTACGTCATGCCGTTCTGGCTGAAGACAATTGTCGGCCGCTTGCCGGAATAGAGATACAGGACCTTCCCCCGCTCTTCGGCGGTAATATCTTCCTGATGTTCGACCTTACTGGTCATCGGAATACCCCCGGAAAGAAGGGTCTTGCCAATGCTGAACGTGCGCTCGGTAACAGTTCTTGTCTCGGAAGTCCCGACGATGCTCGTACCCGGCAAAAAAAGGTCGATTTCCTCGTAGGGGATCTCTTCCTGTTGCCCGCTGCTTGCCTCAACAAGCAGCGACCATTTGTTACACTGAAAACGTCGCACTACAAACTGGCCGGCTCTAGCGCGAATCGCCACGGCATCGACAATCAACGTCGCGAATCCGATCTGGTCCAGTTTCTTCGCCAATGCCAGTGCCATCTCTTTATCAGCGAAGCTGGCAACCACCGCGGGCCCGGTGCCAATCATGCGAGGCCGTGCTTCGAAAGCAGTTATGCCAAGGACGGCTGCAAGAGCTTGAATCAGCTCGGGAGATACTTCTTTCCACCTGTTGATAGCAACGACATGCATGGAACCCTCCGTAACCAAAACTTCCTATCTTCTTTTACCGGTGATTGCCGGTCTGATAGCAGGTTGCAGTTCAATATTTACGGCCAGACACAATCCTGGCCAGCTTAAGAAGCTGCGAGTTGATAACGATTTTTGCGTGCCGTGCCGCATCGAGGTTGATTTCGAAGCGAACCTTGCGATCCTGCTCAATGAAACCGATGATGCCGCCATTTGCCGCAAAATTTTCCATGTCACTGACCGTAAGAATTGATCTTTTCTGCGCCATCTGCAGGTAAGCAGTCAGATGACTGGTTTCGGAACCGTGAATGAACAGCAGGTTGCAGCCGATGGCATTCACCGGTTCCCTTACCTGCCTGACAACAATCATGCGGTCTTTGTAGCGCTTCCCCTGAAGGCGGTAAAGTGACTGGTTTGCAGGTTTTTCTCCCGCAATGCACACGCTTAATGTCCGTGCATTGTCAAGCGATTCAGCCGGCCATTCGATGAAGTTGGTAAAATTGTACAACATGCCGGATTTGATTTCATACTCTCCCAGTTCAGCAGCGACGGCAGTGACCGACAGCGTGAATGCAAGTATCACCATCAGAATGAATGAAATGAATATGCCGGTACCTTTCATTCGCATCAGAACCTGTAGGTCAACTTTAAGCGGAAATTTATGCCATCTTGCCGGATAGTATCCTGAAGATGCTCTCCTCCGCCGGGATCACCATAGGAAGTATCAAACAGGTTGTAGATGCTGGCTGACGCGTCCATCCCCTTGACCAGGTCGTGACAGAACAGAGTGACATTGGCAAACACGACGTCCTTGGTCCAGTTGCCGGCCAGCGTCTGTCTCGGGCTTGTATAGTGCAATTCCGGAGAAAGAAAAAGTACCGGATTCAACAGTGGAATACTGACATTGGCCTTGACAAGGTTCCGGGGTGAGTTGTAAAGACGTGTCCCGCTGCCTGCGAGGGTTGCCTCCTGCAGGGCATAACTGATCTTTCCCTGAAGACCGCTTTCCCATTTACTCTGCAATGACAGCTCGATACCTGTCGCATCGATCTTCTCCACGTTACGGAACACAATCAGGCCGTTTAACGGCTCCGTTGTCTGAGAAATGAGGTTGTCGATGCGTGAATGATATGCTGAAACGGACGTATTGTAGGCCGTGCCGTAGTACTGCTCCCAGACAGCCTCGTAGGTGCGGATTTTCTCGGGTTTCAGATTTGGGTTTGCTATGGAGGTAGTGCCGCCGTCGTTGTAATACCGCTCATACATGTTAGGTGCGCGAAAAGCCTCTCCATAGATGAGTTTGAATGTCGTAGTCGATACTGGTTGGTAGATCAGCGATGCACGAGGGTTGATTGAGTCGAACCGGTCGTAATAGTCATAGCGTATTCCCGCACTCAGCAGCAGGGGCTGGAATATGCGGTATTCATCCTGAACGAAAAGTCCCCAGTTTGTTGCGTGATGGTTATCGTCCAGAAAACCTTGATAGGGGCTCACATCAAAATTTGACTGCGCCATTGCCAGATTGCCCTTGAACTCCCCACCGAAACTGAGGTGGTGATCCTGCAGCGGGGAGAACGAGGCAAAAGCCTCCGCTCCCCACCAGCGCCCGTTGGCCATGTCCTGGTTGACGACATAGGGCAATCCGCCAGACTTGTCGTAGGTATATTTCCCCTCATAGACATAGGCGTCGTAAAACACGCGGGCAAATATCGAGCCTGTATCCCCGATGGTTCGCCGATAGGAGAGATCGACGTAGCCCCGGTCATCCGAAGTGTAATTCGGCTTGGAATTAAAGACCGTACCGTATGACCCGGTTGGTATCCCCTTTTCGCGGGTCTGGTAGAGACCTGACAGGGTAACGTCTCCAAGGGAAAAACGGGAGTAAAATGATTTGGCGGTGTCGTAATCATTGTTGGCATACACAGGTCCATTCGGATCTTGGGAGTACTCGGGATAATATATATTTCGCTGGCCATTACCATACGAAAGAGACCCGGACAGCAGCAGTTCCAACCCGGAGTCGTACCGCGCACCGTAGCTCCCCCTCCCCTTCCATGTTTCATCGCCCTCGGCAGACACAGAGAGCTCGCGAGCCACATCAGGGGCTTTACGGGTAAAAATATTTACCATGCCGAAGAACGCATTGCTTCCATACAGCGACGAGCCGGGTCCGCGGGTAAATTCAATATGATCTATCAGGTCAATATCCAGGGGGAATTCAGTTCCGATAGTCGCAGAATCATAAATATTGTCATTCAAACGATGGCCGTCAATCAACAGCAGCACTCGACTATTGTAATCTCCCGGCCTGCTGAAGCCCCTGACTCCGAGATAGTTGTAGTTGCGGTCATAGGAGACGTACAGACCGGGGATTGAACGCATGATGTCGGCAAGGGTACGATACCCGTACTTCCTGATTTCGTCGGAGGTTATCACCGTAACCGAGGCTGGAGCTTCCGTGACGCGCTGTTCGTGACGGGAGGCGGAAACAACCGTTGCGATCCGCATGTCCATTAACTCTTCAAGAGATAACTGTGTGCTGTCAATGACAGGATCATCGGCCTGTCCGGCATTGGGCAGCCCTACAACCAGCGCCTGAGCGAGGAGAATAATTACCAACGCATGACCGGCAGTTCTATAGCTGTCCATATCCCCCCTTTTGCTCACAGGTCTTTTCATGCGCTCTCCGGTATAACGAATCATTCGCCGTAAAGAATTACGTGATGAACCAGGGTACAGAGGTCATTGACATTGAACGGCTTGGCCAGCACCCCTCTGAATCCGTATGACTTGAAATCAGACAGGATGGACCCTTGCGCATACCCGCTCGCGGCAACGGCTTTTGCATCAGGATCTGTTTCGAGCAGCTTCTTGATGGCTTCAACGCCCCCCATTCCCCCTGGAATGGTCAGGTCCATAATCACCAGGTCATACGGTTCACCTGACTGCCGAGCGGTTTGATACATGGCCAATGCTTCCGCACCGTCTGGTGCATAACTGACATGATAGCCGGCATTGGTGAGGGCTTCTCCCATAGCCTCCCGGACAAACTCGTCATCATCCATGACAAGTATCCTGCCGGAACCGCTGATCTCGGGTTCCACCGGACTTTGATCTTCAGGCAGTTCGCTGAGAGAAGCAGGAAGGTAGACGTGGAACGTGGTTCCTGCACCCGGTTCGGATTCCACCGTAATCAGACCGTTGTGCTTGTTGACAATGGAATAACTCGTGGCAAGTCCAAGGCCGCTTCCCGATGCCTTGGTAGTGAAATACGGGGTGAATATCTTGGACATCTGCTCCTTTGAAATACCGATGCCGCTGTCCTTGACCGAGATTTTAACGTATCTGCCTGGCGCCAGTTTCAAGCGGAAGCTGGAGTCAACCACCACGTTCTCCGTGCTTATCAGCACCGTACCGCCATCCGGCATGGCCTGGTCGGCATTTATGGCCAGGTTGTAAATAACCTGGCTGATCTGCCCCTCATCGACCTCCACCGACCACAGGTCGTCACAAATCACAAAACTGCAGCGTGATTTTGATCCGCGCAGTACAAAACGAGCAGAATCACCGATCAGGTCGGCAATGGAGGTAACTTTGGTTACCGGCGCGCCCCCCTTGGAAAATGTAAGCAGTTGCTGTGTCAGATCCCGTGCCCTGTCACAGGCGTTCTCAATTGTCTCAAGCCGTGCATACGCCTTGCCGTCAGGAGGAGAGTACTTTTTTGCCAAGCCTGTGCTCATGAGAATGGCTGCAAGCAGGTTGTTAAAATCATGGGCGATGCCGCCGGCAAGAATCCCGAGTGATTCGAGTTGCCTGGTCCTGAAAAGCTCTTCCTCTATCCGGGCGTTTTCCTCAATTTGAATTTTCAGGGTATCGTTTGATGTTTTCAGTTCTGCCGTCCTGATGGACACCTGCTGTTCAAGCTCCTCGCGGTACCGGTCAAGCCGTGCGTCCCTTTCCTGTACCTGCTCCAGCATTTCGTTAAATCCGCTGATCAGAATGCCGATCTCGCTGGAACCCTCTCCGTGCGCCCGTATCGAATAATCTTTTTCCTGCGAAATACTTTTGGCCGTTTCAGCAAGGTCAAGAAGCGGATCCGATATCGCCTTCCTCAGCCACGAAGACATGGCAAATACCAGCCCGGACCCCATCAATACAAGGATAACCGCGATAGTGGCATACCCTGTTCGCCTGGAATGCAATGCCTCCAGGTCATACTCCAGATGCACCGTGCCAATCGTATTGTTGTTAAGCCGGATTTGTTTAAAGATGGATAAATAGTTGTCACTAAAAAAACACCCCTCTCCTCTCAGTGGCGGATAAACGGGAGGAGGCTTAATGTTTTTGCGTGTATAACCGGCAAAGACATCACCGGCAGCGGTGTAGATACAGCCCGATATGACATGGGGATTGACGGAGAGTACGGCAAGGTTGTCCGCAGCGGATTTCTGATCATTAAACAGGAGCGCAGCACTGTTGTTGGCACCGATTACCTGCGACAGCATGGTAATCTCCTGAACCATGGCTTTTTTTAACGTAATTTCATCAAAGGCAAAAAATACCAGGCCAACAATCAAGAGCGCCAACGTGCTGGGAAGGATCGCTATCAACGTCAGTTTCTGCTTGATTGAAACTGGTCTTAAGGTTCGCATGCAACTGCTCCGGAGATGCGTTAAAAACCTGTTGAATATAACAGGATATCATTGAAGTAATCACACCCTGTGTGTTGATGGAAATTCGGCCCCTGAGTAGATCAGACATCATAGGCAGGCAATCATAACACTCCGAAATAACTCAGTCAATTTATATAAAGGGAAAGAATATCGGATTAGTCGAAATCAAAAAAGATTTGTTTTAGTGGATAGGCCCGTGAGACGAGAAGAAAAAACACGTAATCATCCGGTCAGGAGATCCGGCGACAGCCCGGTCCGCTCAGGCTGCTGCGGCCGGAGTTGCCCGCTTCCAGCTGAATCTGAGTGCCTATGCGCTCCTTGAGCGCCGGAACATGCGAGATGATGCCGATCAGTTTTCCGTCCTGCTGCAGGCCGGAGAGGGTTTCAAGGGCCGTTTCCAGGGCATCCTCGTCAAGAGTGCCGAAGCCTTCGTCAAGAAACAGGGAATCGACACGCACGTTGCGGCTTGCCATACTGGAAAGCCCGAGAGAGAGGGCAAGGCTGGCGATGAAACTCTCACCGCCGGACAGGTTCTTGGTGGAGCGGATCTCACCGGCCTGGTAGTTGTCGATGACGTTCAACTCCAGCGGTTCAGAATTGTCGCGCACCAGGATATAGCGATCACTCATCTTCCGCAGCTGGCGGTTGGCATGGGCAACCATCAGCTCGAAGGTCAACCCCTGAGCAAAATTGCGGAATTTCTTGCCGTCGCCGGAACCGATAAGACTGTGCAGCCGCTCCCACCGGTCACACTCAAGCCTCTGTAAATCAATTGCCTTAAGCCGCATCTGAAAGCGCTGCTGCTGATCGGCATGTTGCTGAAGTTTTTGTTCCAGAGCCCCTACTCCCTTCTGCAGTTCACTCAACTGTCCGGTAACGGCGGCGTTTTCCTCCAGGAGCTGATCCAGAGGCTTGTCGGTCAGATTTTTATTCAGCTCACCAGCCAAACCCTCGGTACGGTCCAGGTGACGAGCCTCAAGAGCGGTCTCATCCTTGGATAAAGAGTCAGCCATCTGAGTAAGGGCATCGAAGCGTTCCTGTGGCAGGCAGGCCTGTAAAAAAGCGGCTTCATCGGCAAAACCGGCTTCATCAAGACGTTGACGAATGGCCGCCTCAAGTTCGGATAGCTGTTCACCTCTCCGGGAAACGGAAAGCGTCAGACGCTCAATCTCTCCTTTCAATCCGCCAAGCTCACCCTGAAGGCGATGTTGCTCCTGCACCGCAGTCTCGCGCAGATCACCGGCCTGTTTGAGCGCATCGGACAGACGTTTCTCCTCAACATCCGGGCTGCGCTCTCCATACTGTTCCAGACGCTGTTCAACCAGGGTTTCCCGTTGCGCGCTTCTCTCCCGCAGCTGCTGTTCCTTGTCAAAAAGCGTCTTTTCAGATTCCGCCAGCAGAGCCCGCAGCTTATCCCGTTCCGCAGCCGCATCGGCACGCGCTTTCTCCAACCGTTCTCTGTCCTGTTGCCTTTCAACATACGCTGTACGGCGAACGATCAAGGTTGCCAGCAGTTCATCCGCCTTGTCAGGTGTCAACTCCGGACAGCCAAACCGGGCAACCGCACTTTCGACTTCGGCCAGCACTTTCTCAAGATCGTTGTGAAGTGCAGATAACTCAACCTCCAGACGCACTCGTTCCGACAGCACATTTTCCAGCTTCAAGCGTGCCGCCAGTCTCGACCTGTCATGCTCCGAAAGCTCGTCCTTGAGCCTGGCGAGCAGAGCTTGCGCACCCCGTTCCTCGTGCTCTTTCCGCTCGGCTGCCAGAATGATACCGCGACGACCGGCCAATTCCTCCCGGCATGAATCGGACTCCTGCCTGATAACCTCCGACCAGACCGAGCCAGCGGCATTCACACCCAATTCAACGAAAGCATTTGCGCAGAAGGTCTCATCGCGCGACTGCTGCTCCCGAAGTTCGTTCTGTTCCAGACCTGACTGCTGCAGATCCTTGCCAACAGCCACCAGATCCTGCTTGATCTGCGACAGCTGTTCCCGCACCTGCTTCGCTCTGCCTAGAGCCTGCTCCAACTCCTGCTGTGCCTCGTCCAGCTGTGGAATATTCCCGGCGGCATAGGGGTGTTCCACTGCTCCGCAGAGCGGGCATGGCGCCCCGTCTACAAGCTGCCTCCGTTCATCCTCCAGGCTGCGCACCCGGTTGAGCAGGACTATGTTATCCTGCAACTGGCGGGCAACCTGTTCACACAGCAGAGATTCTCCGACTGCCGTTCCCTCCTGCCCTGCCAACGTTTGCTGCCTATGCCCAAGTGATT
>JBAYTT010000018.1:0-36608 GCA_041675485.1 Pelobacteraceae bacterium
CCGTACCGTCGGTGCAGGTGTTGTTGCTTCAATCATTGAATAAATACGAATTCAGATGAACGTATGTGGGCATGACAACTGTCAGTGTCTGCTGATTTCATACAAAAGGAAGCACATTTATGAGAGATATCATCACACTTGGATGCACTGAGTGCAAACAGAGAAACTACACAACAACTAAAAACAAGAAAACGACTCCGGGCAAACTTGAATTCAGTAAGTATTGCCGCTTCTGTCGCAAGCACACTCCTCATAAGGAAACAAAGTAGCTCAAGGGATTGTTGTACAGTACAGGCCAGTAGCTCTAACTGGTAGAGCGCCGGTCTCCAAAACCGGATGTTGGGGGTTCGAATCCCTCCTGGCCTGCCACAATTCATTCATGTCCCTTTATGGAGATGGTAAACAGCTTACGAGAATAATCGGCAGTTCATAGTTAAATTGCCAGGAGCTATAGCGTGCAAAAAGTCACCGCTTTTTTTGAATCAGTAAAGCTTGAACTTGAAAAAGTCACATGGCCAACACGCAAAGAGACCATTGCAACAACTGGTGTTGTTATCGTTATTGTTGTGCTGATTTCATTCTATCTTGGTGCGTGTGATCTTGTTCTGGCCAAGCTGTTGCGTCTGATACTAGGATAAAGGGTCCAGATATGTCCATGAAATGGTACGGTGTACATACATATTCAAGCTTCGAAAACAAGGTACGCCTGAATTTACTTGAAACTATCAAAAACGAGGGAATGGAGAGCTTCTTCGAGGAAATCCTTATACCTTGTGAAACGGTTGTTGAATTAAAAAAGGGTGAAAAGAAGACTTCCTCAAGAAAGTTTTTTCCAGGTTACATTCTGGTCAAAATGGAGTTGACTGACGAAACGTGGCATCTTGTCAAGGAAACCGCCAAGGTTACCGGTTTTGTCGGCGGAAATACTCCCTTCCCTATTGCAGACGAGGAAGTTAATAAAATTACCCGCCGAATGGAAGAGGGAGCTGAAAAACCACGCCCCAAAGTTTTGTTCGAAGTGGGTGAAACGGTACGTGTTGTTGATGGTCCGTTTCTTAATTTTTCCGGGGTTGTTGAAGATGTCAAACCTGACAAGGGCAAACTGCGCGTAACCGTAACAATTTTCGGCCGTGCGACACCTGTCGAGCTCGAATTCATGCAGGTCGAAAAGAACTAGTTACTCTCATTCAGTCATTCAGTAGTGAATGACAGGCATACGCTGTATATAAAGGAGCACTTTTATGGCAAAGAAGATAACCGGCTACATCAAATTACAGGTACCAGCGGGCAAGGCAAACCCCTCGCCTCCAATCGGACCTGCCCTCGGTCAGCATGGCGTCAACATCATGGAATTCTGCAAGGCTTTCAATGCAAAGACGCAGGCCGACGAAGGTACGATTACTCCCGTTGTAATCACGGTGTATGCTGACAGATCGTTCACATTTATTACCAAGACACCACCGGTTCCGGTTCTAATCAAGAAAGCTCTCGATCTCAAAAGCGGTTCTGCAGTTCCAAACAAAACCAAAGTTGGTAAACTGACCAAAGCCCAGGTTGAAGAGATTGCCAAAAAGAAGATGCCTGATCTCAATGCCGCTTCACTTGAAGCAGCAATGAGGACAGTTGAAGGTACTGCCCGCTCAATGGGCGTTGATATCGCCTAGCTGTAACACTATCTATTAATCAAGATCCCTAGAGAGGTTGTATCATGTCAAAAAGCGCAAAGAAACATTCTGAAGCAATGTCTAAAATAGACAGAAACAAGGTTTATCAACTTGGGACTGCCGTTGACGTTGTGAAACAGACCGCTTATGCAAAATTTGATGAGACTGTCGATGTCGCTGTTAAATTGGGCGTTGATCCCCGCCATGCTGACCAGATGGTTCGCGGTGCGGTTGTTCTCCCTAACGGGCTCGGTAAAAACGTCCGTGTTCTTGTTTTTGCAAAAGGCGAAAAAGAAAAAGAAGCCCTTGATGCCGGAGCTGATTATGTCGGTGCGGATGATCTTGTTACCAAGATTCAGGGTGGTTGGTTTGATTTTGATACTGCCATTGCTACTCCTGACATGATGGGCGTTGTCGGCAAAATCGGCAAACTGCTCGGACCTCGTGGTCTCATGCCAAACCCGAAGGTTGGCACAGTGACCTTCGAAGTAGGCAAGGCTGTTAAGGAATCAAAAGCCGGTAAAGTTGAATTCCGTGTTGAAAAAGCAGGGATTATTCATGCTCCCGTCGGCAAGGTTTCATTTGATGCCGAAATGCTTAAAGGGAATTTACTTGCTCTTGTCGAAGCACTGGTCAAGGCGAAACCATCGGCCGCCAAAGGCACCTACATCAAGAAGATCTCCCTCTCCTCTACAATGGGAGCCGGCATCAACCTTGATATAGCCGATGTAACCGCCCAGATATAACTCATAGAATTTTGCCAAAGTCAATGACAGCAGGCGCGTATTTATGCGCTTAATCCGGACTGCCGGACCTGCCGAGACTTGGGTACCGCAAATTATTTGCGTTTCCTGACTTTGGCCGAGGCTCTGCCTCATATACCAAAAGAAAGGAGGAAGTCGCTTGAACAAGAACAGCAAACAAGAACTCGTCACCGAGATGCATGAGCGGCTGACACGCGCCAAGGCTGTTTTTCTCGCAGATTTTCGCGGGATGAATGTAGGACAGGCCACAACGCTCCGAAATGAGCTTAGGGCCGCGTCAGTCGAGTACAAAGTATTTAAAAACACTTTGTTTGATCTGGCTGCCAAAGGTACTGATATTGAGTGCCTCAGCCCGTTCCTCGCAGGCCCGACCGCCGTTGCCATCAGCTATGATGATCCTGCAAGTGCTGCAAAAGTACTGAACAAGTTTGCAAAAGATCCGCAAGGAAAGTTCGTACTGAAAGCCGGTGCTCTCAGCGGTAAACTGCTTGACGTCAAGCAGATCCAGGCTTTGGCAGACCTTCCCTCGCGTGAGGTCCTCATCGCCAAGATGCTCGGCTCCATGCAGGCCCCTGCAACCAACTTTGTTGGTGTACTTGCCGCACTCCCCGGTTCGCTTGTGCGCGTACTGGACGCAATCCGTGTACAAAAAACTGCAAACTAACCTGTACCTAATTTACTCATAACAAAATCATATTCGGAGGATTTACCAAATGGCTATCACTAAAGAAGACGTAATCAGCTTTATCGAAAAAATGACTGTTCTTGACCTTGCTGAACTCGTTAAGGAATTGGAAGAAAAGTTTGGCGTTTCTGCCGCTGCACCGGTTGCTGTTGCTGCTGTTGCCGGTCCTGCTGTTGCTGAAGCTGCTGAAGAGCAGACTGAATTTGACGTTATTCTGAAAGCTGCCGGCGCTAACAAAATCAACGTTATTAAAGTTGTCCGCGCACTGACCAGCCTGGGCCTGAAAGAAGCCAAAGACGTTGTTGACGGAGCTCCTGGCACAGTTAAAACTGGTGTTTCCAAGGCTGAAGCTGAAGAAGCTGTTAAGCAGCTTGTAGAAGCAGGCGCAGAAGCAGCTATCAAATAGCACCCAAAATTGTTGTTTTTATGAGAGCCAAGGTCGCCCGGAGCGGCCTTGGCTTGTGCTGTTTAGGCACGCTTCAATCGCCACATACTTCTGATATTCCAGCAAGTTATATCAATACATCTGGATCCAGTCACGATACCCGCCAAAGGAGAAGCCATGGCTTATTCTATTGCCAATAATCACCTCTTGCGTAAAAACTTTGCCAAGATAAAGAACATAATTGAAATCCCCAATCTGATTGACATTCAGAAAGATTCCTATCGACGTTTTCTACAACAGGAAGTATCAGCTGAATCACGTTTGAATACCGGGCTCGAAGCCGTATTCAGGAGTGTTTTTCCGATCAAGGATTTCAGTGAAAGTGCATCTCTGGAATATGTGTCGTACGCGCTTAACAAGCCTAAGTATGATGTCGATGAATGTCATCAACGCGGCATGACGTACGCTGCTCCGATGAAGGTAAAAGTCCGTCTTGTAATCTGGGATGCCGGTAAAGATTCCACTGTCAAGGCAATAAAAGATATTAAAGAGCAAGAAGTTTACTTTGGCGAAATCCCTCTGATGACTGATAATGGAACATTTATCATCAACGGGACTGAACGGGTAATTGTAAGCCAGTTGCACCGTTCACCAGGTGTCTTTTTTGACCACGACAAAGGCAAAACTCATTCAAGCGGCAAGGTACTCTACTCTGCCCGCGTAATTCCCTATCGCGGTTCATGGCTGGATTTTGAGTTCGACCACAAAGATATCCTGTACGTTCGAATTGACCGTCGCAGAAAAATGCCTGCAACAGTACTGCTAAAAGCTTTGGGCTATTCAGTCGAACAGCTTCTTAACTACTATTACAAGAGCGAAGAAATTTTCATCGAGTCTGATTCAATTACCAAAAGTATTGAGCCGGAACTTTTGACGCTGCAAAAGACTATTATTGACGTAACTGATCCTGTTAACGGTGAAGTTCTTGTCAAGGCAAACCGGAAGTACACCAAATCTTCTATCAAAAAAATGCAGGAGCGCGGCATTAAGTCAGTGCCTGCATCAATTGAAGATATCCTTGGTCGTTATGCATCATCTGACATAGTAGATCCGACCACCGGCGAAATTATTCTTGAATGTAATGATGAGATCACCCTTGATCGCTTTAATGAGATAAAGGCTCGCGGTGTAAGGAGCTTTAAAGCGCTTTACATTGACAACCTGCATATTACTTCGTCTTTCCGCGATACGCTGCTTATTGATAAAATCAGCTCCAGCGACGAGGGTCTGATTGAAATATATCGTCGTCTCCGCCCGGGAGACCCCCCCACATTAAAAAGTTCCTTGGCTCTCTTTGACAACCTGTTTTTCAACCCCGAGCGTTATGATCTTTCAGCGGTAGGACGACTTAAGCTGAACTATAAACTCGGTCTTAAGGTGTGGCAAGACTGCATGGTATTGAACGCACCATGCATGTTGAGCAGCGAAGATGTCGCCAGTTTTGAATCTCTTATAGCCCGCTTGGCAGGGTCAAACGATCCTTTCTCACAGTATCTGATGATGAAACTTCCGTCTGACCTTGCTAAAACTCTCAAAAAAGTGGAGCCAGGGCAGTCTGTCTCTGACAAGCTCAGGGATCAGTTACTTCACGAACTCAACAATATTATTCGCGACAATGATTTTTTTCAGAAAGAGCTGTTTGCAACATTCGGACTTTCAAAGGCAACAATAAAACTGACCGAAGCAATTGAACAGGGTGGTTTTGATGAAAATCGCAGACTAATTGAAACTCTGCGCCGTAACAGGATGATTTTTGAAGATTTGTATAGTTCTGATATAAGAATTGCCGTTAAAAACGACATTCTTGAGATTGTTAGATACCTTATCGAACTTAAGAATGGACGCGGCACCATTGATGATATCGATCATCTGGGCAATCGCCGTGTTCGCGCCGTTGGCGAACTGCTGGAGAATCAGTACCGCATTGGCCTTGTCCGCATGGAAAGAGCCATCAAAGAGCGTATGAGTCTTCAGGAAGTCGAAAACCTCATGCCTCACGACCTGATCAATTCCAAACCTGTTTCGGCAGTGGTAAAGGAATTCTTCGGTTCTTCACAGCTGTCCCAGTTTATGGATCAGACAAACCCGCTTTCCGAGGTTACCCACAAGCGTCGTCTTTCGGCACTGGGACCAGGCGGTCTGACCCGTGAGCGCGCCGGCTTTGAGGTTCGTGACGTTCATCCGACCCACTACGGCCGTGTCTGCCCGATTGAAACCCCTGAGGGGCCGAACATCGGTCTTATCGCTTCCTTGTCAACATATGCACGGATCAACGATCATGGTTTTGTTGAGACTCCGTTCCGCATCGTCCAGGAAGGCAAAGTAACCAATGAAGTCCGCTACTTCTCTGCACTTGAAGAGGAAGGGCATGCAATTGCGCAGGCAAACGCGGAGCTTGACGCTGACGGCCGTTTTGTCAACGACTATAACTCTGCCCGTAAGAGCGGCGAATTCATCCTGGTTCATCGTGATGAGATTGCACTGATGGACGTTGCTCCAATCCAGTTGGTATCGGTAGCTGCTGCTCTGATTCCATTCCTGGAAAACGACGACGCCAACCGTGCCTTGATGGGATCAAACATGCAGCGCCAGGCTGTTCCGCTGCTCCGCGCCGACTCCCCACTGGTCGGTACCGGTATGGAACGCATCGTTGCCCGCGATTCCGGAGTATCAATCATCGCCCGTCATAACGGCGAAGTTGAGTCTGTTGATGCCGCACGTATTGTCGTCAAAATCGATGAAAATGAAATCGATGAAAACGGCACCGGCGTTGACATTTATAACCTGATCAAGTTTGCCCGCTCCAACCAGAACACCTGTATCAACAACAAGCCGGTGGTCAAAGTTGGCGACAAGGTAAAACGCGGCGCCGTAATCGCCGATGGGCCTTCAACCGACATGGGCGAACTGGCTCTTGGTCAGAATATTGTCGTGGCTTTCATGCCGTGGGGCGGATACAACTACGAGGACTCGATCCTCATCTCTGAAAAACTTATCAAGGATGACCGCTATACATCCATCCACATCGAGGAATTCGAGTGTGTTGCCCGCGATACAAAACTTGGCAAGGAAGAGATTACTTCCGACATTCCGAACCTTGGAGAGGAAACGCTCAAGGATCTTGACGAATCAGGCATTATCCGTATTGGCGCTGAAGTAAAACCTGGAGACATTCTGGTTGGCAAGATCACGCCAAAAGGAGAGACCCAGCTTTCTCCCGAGGAAAAACTTCTTCGGGCAATATTTGGAGAAAAAGCCGGTGATGTACGTGATACTTCACTTACCGTACCTCCTGGTGTCGAAGGCACGGTTATCGGCGCCAAGATTTTCTCCCGCAAAGGCAACGACAAAGACTCCCGTACCGAGTTGATTGAAAAAGCCGAAGAGGACAAGTTGCGCAAGGATGAACAGGATGAGATCCGTATCATCCGTGACTCTGCTATCGGTAAACTCAAGCGGTTATTGATTGGAAAGACCTTGGCTGTCAAACTTGAAGACAGCAAAGGCAACCTCCTTCTTGCCAAGGGCAAACAAATTACCGAAGAATCGCTGGAGTCTCTGGCAAATTCTGCCTGGAGTACTATTTCGGTAAGTGATGACAATGAAACCGACGACAAAGTACATCAGATTCTTGAAACCCTGAACCGCCAGATCGATCTGATCCATAACGTTTTTGAGGACAAGATCCAGAAGCTGAAGCGTGGTGATGACCTGCCGCCTGGCGTAATCAAAATGGTCAAAATTTACATTTCCATCAAACGTA
This sequence comes from Pelobacteraceae bacterium, assembly GCA_041675485.1. Lineage (GTDB taxonomy): Bacteria > Desulfobacterota > Desulfuromonadia > Geobacterales > Pseudopelobacteraceae > JACRCG01. The sequence goes on from JBAYTT010000018.1 coordinate 7,322, forward strand.
AGCTTCAGGTCGGCGATAAGATGGCCGGGCGTCACGGTAACAAGGGTGTTGTTTCCCGCATCCTGCCGGAAGAAGATATGCCGTATATGGAAGACGGACGGCCTGTTGAGATTGTGCTTAATCCACTTGGCGTTCCTTCCCGTATGAACGTCGGCCAGATCCTGGAGACACATCTTGGCTGGGCGGCAAAGGGTATCGGTTGGAAAATTGAGGATATGCTTGAAAAACATACCTCTGAAGAAAATCTGAAGACTTACCTGAAAGACGTCTACGGTGCTGACGAAGCAGGGGCGTTCATTGACGGCCTTGACCGTACGGAATTACTCAAGGTTGCCCGTCGCCTGCAACGCGGCGTTGCAATGGCCTCACCCGTTTTTGAAGGTGCCAGCGAAGCTCAGATAAAGTCAATGCTCGGCAAAGCCGGTTGGCCTTCATCCGGCCAGGTGACGCTGTTTGATGGACGTACAGGCGAACCATTTGACAATAAAGTCACTGTCGGCGTCATGTACGTACTGAAACTTCACCATCTTGTTGATGACAAGATTCATGCACGTTCCATCGGGCCATACAGTCTCGTAACCCAGCAACCACTAGGCGGCAAGGCACAGTTCGGCGGTCAGCGACTCGGAGAGATGGAAGTGTGGGCCATGGAAGCATACGGCGCGGCACATGCACTTCAGGAATTCCTGACCGTTAAATCGGATGATGTTTCAGGACGTACCCGCATGTATGAAGCGATCGTCAAAGGCAAGCACACACTTGAACCAGGCTTGCCCGAGTCCTTCAACGTTCTTATCAAGGAACTGCAGTCACTCTGTCTGGATGTTGATCTGCTTGAAGGCGAAGAAGAATAATAACGATTCTGGCCCTGACCTGTTCCATCAGGCATACGGCTTACGACAAACGGAGGAGAGCATCGTGGAAGATTATTTCAGCTTTTTTGATAAACCAAAAGATCCACTCCACTTTTCAGCTATACGCATATCAATATCATCTCCCGATAAAATTCGGGAGCGGTCTCATGGTGAAGTTAAAAAACCGGAGACTATCAATTATCGTACGTTCAAACCGGAGCGAGACGGTCTTTTCTGCGCCAAGATTTTCGGCCCGACAAAAGATTATGAGTGCAACTGCGGTAAGTACAAACGAATGAAACATCGTGGCATTATCTGCGAAAAATGCGGCGTTGAAGTCATTCCATCAAAAGTCCGGCGCGAACGCTTGGGGCACATAGACCTGGCGACTCCCGTTGCACATATCTGGTTTTTGAAATCCTTGCCTTCTCGAATCGGCAATCTGCTGGATATTACTCTCAAAGACTTGGAAAAAGTTCTTTACTTTGAGGGGTTTGTCATCAGCGACCCCAAAAATACTCCGCTGCAGTTTTGCGAAGTAATGTCGGAAGACAAGTACATAAAAATGCAGCAGGAATACGGATCTGATGCCTTTTCAGGCGGAATGGGCGCGGAAGCAATTCGTGAGTGCCTGCGCGCTCTCAAGCTCGACGATCTTGCAGTATCTCTTCGAACTGAGATGGTGGAGTCCACCAGCGAAGCCAAGCGTAAGAAGACCGCCAAACGCCTCAAAGTCGTTGAAGCGTTCCGTCATTCCGGCAATAAGCCGGAGTGGATGATCCTTGAATGCATCCCGGTCCTACCTCCTGAGTTGCGCCCACTGGTGCCTCTCGACGGAGGTCGATTCGCAACGTCCGATCTGAACGATCTGTATCGGCGTGTGATTAACCGTAATAATCGTTTAAAGCGGCTTTGCGAACTGCAAGCACCGGAAGTCATCATACGTAACGAAAAACGTATGCTTCAGGAAGCGGTTGATGCCCTCTTTGACAACGGCCGTCGTGGCCGTGCCATTGCAGGCCCTAACAAGCGTCCGCTTAAATCACTTTCCGATATGCTCAAAGGAAAGTCAGGACGATTCCGTCAGAACCTACTCGGTAAGCGTGTTGATTACTCCGGTCGATCGGTTATTGTTGTTGGACCGGAGCTTAAACTGCATCAGTGCGGTCTTCCCAAAAAGATGGCATTGGAACTATTCAAGCCTTTTATCTACAACAAACTTGAAGAGCGCGGTTTGGTTACCACCATAAAAAGCGCAAAAAAGATGGTTGAAAAAGAGCGTCCTGAAGTGTGGGATGTTCTGGAAGAAGTTATTAAAGAACACCCTGTCATGCTTAACCGTGCCCCTACCCTCCACCGACTCGGGATTCAGGCTTTTGAACCGGTGCTGATCGAGGGCAAAGCCATTCAGCTGCATCCGCTTGTCTGCACCGCTTTCAACGCTGACTTCGACGGTGACCAGATGGCTGTTCATCTGCCACTCTCAATTGAGAGCCAGGTTGAAGCACGCGTTCTGATGATGTCAACGAACAACATTCTCTCGCCCGCCAACGGCAAGCCGATCATCGTACCGTCTCAGGACATGGTTCTTGGGGCTTACTACATGACGCGTGACCGGATAAATGCCAAGGGTGAATACTACCGGCCTACCGAGAAGGAACTACAGGCCGGCATGAACGTTTCCGGCTGTTTCTCATCGCCGGAAGAAGTCAGAATAGCATTCGATGCAGGCGAGATTAACATGCAGGCATTGATCAAAGTCCGCATGAAGAACCTGGCCACCGACGAGAAAGCTCAGATGATCGACACCACCGCAGGACGCATTCTGTTGCGCGATGTCCTTCCTGCGGCAGTACCGTTTTCAACCATAAACAAAGTTATGACCAAGAAAGAGCTGTCGAACCTGGTTGATACCTGTTACCGCCTGTCAGACAGCAAGGAAACCGTCCTTTTGGCTGACCGTCTCAAGGAAATCGGTTTCAAGTATGCAAACCTTGCTGGTATCTCCATCTGCCTGGACGACATGGTTATTCCTGAAGGCAAACCGGCGATCATTGAGAAGGCCCATGAAGAGGTCACCGAGATCCAGAATCAGTATACCGAGGGTCTCATCACCGACGGCGAACGTTACAACAAGGTTATCGACATCTGGGCCAAAGCAACTGAAGAGATTGCAACCGAGATGCTTGATAACCTTTCAAAAGAAATAGTTACCGCTCGCGATGGCAGCAAAATAGAGACGTCTTCGTTTAACGCCATCCATATGATGGCTGATTCCGGCGCTCGTGGTTCTGCTCAGCAGATCCGTCAGCTGGCAGGTATGCGTGGTTTGATGGCCAAGCCATCCGGCGAGATCATCGAGACCCCGATCACCGCCAACTTCCGCGAAGGTTTGACCGTTCTTCAGTACTTCATTTCAACACATGGCGCCCGTAAAGGTCTGGCTGATACGGCTCTTAAAACAGCAAACTCAGGTTACCTGACCCGTCGATTGGTTGATGTTGCCCAGGATGCAATTATCACTGAAACCGATTGCGGAACGTTGGACGGTCTGGTTGTATCCTCTCTGACAGAAGGTGGGGAAATTATTGAACCGATCGGCGACCGTATTCTTGGACGTGTTGCCCTTGAAGATATTCACGATCCATTAACTGATGAAGTACTTGTTGAAATGAATCAGGAGATTGATGAGTATCTGGTTAAACGGGTAGAAGACGCGGGGATTGAAAAGGTTAAAATACGATCCGTGCTTACCTGTCAGAGTAAACGTGGAATTTGCGCCAAATGCTATGGACGTGACCTTGCTCGAGGCCATAGTGTCAACATGGGCGAAGCTGTCGGCGTAATTGCAGCTCAGTCAATTGGTGAGCCTGGTACACAGCTCACAATGCGTACCTTCCACATCGGTGGTACCGCATCCCGTCACGCGGAACAAACCTCGCTTGAAGCTCGTGCCGACGGTATAATCAATTATATCAACGTTAACACCGTTATCAACAATGAAGGTCATCATATTGTTATGAACCGCAATGGTGAAATCGCAGTAATTGACGAAACCGGCCGCGAACGTGAGAAATATACCGTAGTTTATGGTGCAAAGATCAAGATTGCTCCCGGTGGTGCTGTCAAACAAGGCGCCACACTCGCTGAATGGGACCCTTACACCATGCCGATTCTTACCGAAGTTGCCGGTAGAGTTAAATTCGCCGACATCCTCGAAGGTGTAACGATGGAAGAGCAACTCGATGATGTTACCGGCCTTTCCCGTAAGGTTATCATCGAGACAAAGGATACCGACAAACGTCCTCGAATTGCCATTAAAGATGCTTCCGGAGAAGGTGGCGGCACTATCGGCCGTTACTTCCTGCCAGCAGGCGCCAATATTTCGGTCACTGATGACACCATTATCAGCGCTGGTGATATTATCGCTAAAATACCGCGTGAGACTACTAAGACAAAGGATATTACCGGAGGCTTGCCGCGCGTTGCCGAACTTTTTGAAGCACGCAAACCAAAGGATTTTGCAGTAATTACCGAGATTGACGGCCGCGTATCTTACGGCAAGGATGCCAAGGGCAAACGAAAGGTAATTGTCACTCCGGAACTGGGCGAGGCAAAGGAATATTTAATTCCTAAAGGCAAACATATTAGTGTTCATGAGGGTGACCATGTTCGTGCCGGTGAACCGCTCATGGATGGTTCATCCAATCCGCATGACATTCTGCGCGTACTTGGTGTCAAAGAACTTGCCAAGTATCTGGTTGATGAAGTCCAGGAGGTGTACCGTCTCCAGGGCGTCAAAATCAACGATAAGCACATCGAGGTTATTGTTCGTCAGATGCTGCGTCGTGTACGCATCAAGGATACCGGTGACACTAATCTGCTGGTTGATGACCAGATTGAACGCTGGGTATTCGAACAGGAAAACGACAAAGCCTTCCGCGACGGAAAACGCTCGGCTGTTGCCGAACCGCTGTTACTCGGCATCACCAAGGCGTCACTTTCAACCGAGTCATTCATTTCCGCCGCTTCTTTCCAGGAGACGACGAAAGTGCTAACCCAGGCTGCAATCGAGGGAAAGGTTGACTACCTGCGTGGACTTAAAGAAAATGTCATTATGGGTCGTTTGATCCCTGCAGGAACAGGAATAGCTCGCTATCGTAATTTACGGTTGCAAGCCGAATCTCTTGCACCGAAAGAGAGTCCTGTAAAAGAGGCAGGCAGTGAAGATGCCATTGCAGATGATTTGGAAGCGGCATAAATTCAGCAGCAAAAGAAACAGTTGAACGAGACGGCCGGAAGATAATCTTCCGGCCGTTTTTTTATTCCGAACGCTCCCTACTTCCCGGTAAGTTTTTTCCAGCCGGTACCGGCTAATTCAACAAGGCCGTTCATTGTTCGAGTATAGAACCGGGTAACCGGCATACTGTTAACAAGGAGTGAGCCGTTTACCGTCTCAATAGAAACGGGATCACCGTGGCCGCATGTCGATAGCTGAGAATAATATTCTCCTGAAATACCAAACAGGAACTTATATGTCGAGCCGGCAAAGCGGCACGCTACGATGAGAATTACGACTTCCGGGTGCCCTGTTTTATGGTGGCAACGAATTGTAGCGGACACAAAGGATCCTACGACCGCAGAGCCTGAAGCCAACAGAGATTCAAGAGAAACGCCTTTCGGTTTCATTCTTCCTAACAATGGCAACCCCCACGGCTTATATGGCTCATGGTAGCGCGATTCAAAATGCTCGCTCCGTTCCAGCAGTGTCACGACATTATTATTAATTGGCCCGCCAATGGAATGTGACAAAGCAGCGGAAAAACCTTTTTCTCTGATTAATTGATGATTCTCGACGATCTGAATCATACCGGTAGCGCCAAGCGGATGTCCCCTCCCCTTCAGCCCGCCGGTGAGGTTGGTGGGAAAAGCACCATTTTCACCGGTTAAAGTGTCATCCAACAACGCATCCATGAGCCGGTTTCTGCCGACAATACCGAGATCAACCATATTGATTGGCCCAAATCCATTAAATGGATCATGCATATTGACATGCAGTTTACCAGCGAATGATCTAATATCCTTGATTCCAGCCATTCCGTAGGCATACCCTGCGGCGATAACAGTCGCCGGAAACGAATGAAAGTAATTACGATCGGCAATTGTCGGGATATCGGTAGCACTCCCTACCCCGCTCACACGAACATCCTGAGGCTGCGAAGTAAGGACAACCGCAGCCACCCCGTCAGACATGGGGCAAAAATCGTGGTAGCGCAGCGGATACCAGTAAGGATAATTCCTGCCGTCTGCAATTTGGCGATAATAATCGTGTAACTCGATTTTGATATTCAGGTGGGCATTGGGATTTCGAGCGGCAAAGCGCTGACTGCGCTGTGTGAGAAGAGCGGAATAAGCGGTCCACTCTTCATCGGAAAGGCCAAGACGTTCTTTCAAGGCGCGGGCTACCAGCCCGCCGCACGCCGGCATGGTCAGGCCGAATTCGGCTTCCTCGCGGTCAATCACGCCAGCTATAATGCGGGTCGATTCAAGTGTTGAAGCATCACTCATCTTCTGGACGCCGAGAGCGAGAACCGAGTCATATCTTCCCGAGGCGATTTCCAGATAAGCGCTCTCGAATGCTGAAGCACCCGATGAAGAAGCGGTATCGACCAATACCGAACGTGCGCCGGATATGCCCAATATGCCAGCTATTTTAGCGGCAGTATTGTCGACGCCCGAGAACGCGGACGGGTTCTGGCTGCCAACAATTACCGCCTCAATATCACGGCGGCGTACCGGGCTATCTTTAAACACCTCACCGCTCAGTTCTGCCAACTCCAGAAAAGAATGGTTCGGTTTTTCTTTTCCGTTATACCGTCCTACCGGCGCCATCCATGCCGATGCAACATAAACAGGTCGAGGTTTAAATGGCATTTTCACGCTCCTCCATTTTCGTTGCTGTTCGCTGCCAAGCTCTGCGAGCATCTAACCCGCTGAAACAAGAGAATGATAACACGGTACGACTCAAAAGCCACAACCACCGGCGTTTTTTTGGTGATACTTTTGATGATATGCTTCAGCTTCCCAAAAAACAGCAGCAGGTACAATTTGAGTAGCAATCGAGCGACGGTACTTATGACTGCTTTCCAGTTCAGAGAGGGACGCCAGAGCAGCTTTACGCTGATCCTCTGTGTGGTAGAAAATCACCGATCGGTACTGTTCACCGCAATCGGGGCCTTGTCTGTTTATTTGCGTAGGATCATGGCACTCCCAAAACACCCTGAGCAAGTCACCATAACTAATGCTGAGCCGGTCGAAAGTGACCTCAACCGCTTCGGCGTGGCCGGTATCATTGCTACAGACATCACGATAAGTCGGGTTTTCGGTACGTCCCCCACAATAGCCGACCCGCGTCGCAACGACACCAGGCAGCGACTGGAAGGCATCCTCTACCCCCCAGAAGCAACCAGCTGCAAAGGTAGCAACCTCTATCATAGTTCTCCTCCACATACAAAAAGAGGCCCCGAAGGGCCCCTTGAATACTACATCAGCTTTTCCATCTCTTCTTCTGAGATATCGAAGTTAGCATATACGTTTTGGACATCGTCGTTATCTTCAAGCTTATCCATCAGCTTGAGCATACTTTCGGCCTGTTTTCCTTCAAGCTTGACCTGAGTCTGGGGAACCATGGTAATTTCTGCATTTGTGTGTTTGAATCCTTTAGCGGCCAAGGCTTCACGTACCTCGATAAAAGATGCCGTTTCAGAGGTAACTTCATAACAGTCGTCCTGTTCAGAGACATCTTCGGCTCCTGCTTCCAGAGCCGCTTCAAAAAGCTGATCAAAATCAACTGTCTTTTCAAAACCAATCAACCCCTTTTTGCTAAATATCCAGGAGACACATCCGGCTTCACCCATGTTACCGTTACTCTTGGAAAAAATACTGCGAATATCTGAAACAGAACGATTACGGTTATCTGTCAGCACTTCAACCAAAACAGCTGCACCTCCAGGCCCATACCCTTCATAAACTATTTCTTCGTAGGTGACCCCTTCCATCCCGCCGGCACCTTTTTTAATTGCCCGTTCAATATTATCTTTTGGCATATTCTCAGCTTTTGCCTTATCTACAGCAGTTCTTAAACGGGGGTTTGCGGCAGGATCACCGCCTCCCAACTTTGCCGCAACAGAAATCTCCTTGATAATCTTGGTAAAGACCTTGCCACGCTTTGCATCGGCAGCGCCTTTTTTGTGCTTGATCGTGCTCCACTTATTATGACCCGACATCGCTCCTGCTCCTTTGGGAAAGTATGTTTAAACAAGATTTCTATTGCCTAAAAAAGTCATAGACTTTACCATGTAAAGCCATACCTGTCCAGAGGGAAATTACCGAGTAGAGGATCTGAAATCATGGTAACCGTTTATAAACTAACCATATTGTATTCGCTTTTGATGGTATTCTTCGTGCTATCAAGCGGATGCAGTGCTTCAAAGCAGCTATCCAGCAACGACGATCTTCCGATCCTCTCACAGGATGAATTGATCCGACCGTATATGAAACTTGGAAGAATTCAAGTGACGCGAGAAGTATACGGGACTGATTATTTGCTTACACCAGACATAACCGCGTGGGGTCTTGCCGTCGTAAAAAATGAGGCCAGGAAAATGGGGGCCGATGCAATCATGTCGCCGGAAGTGTCGGGCCATTCAACGACCTACGGCATTATCCCATCAACTGAATATCGTGCCACCGGAATCGCGATTAAATTCAAATAGTGAAAATAGAGATTGACAGTAAGGCTTCATTTTAGTTATAAAGACTACTTCATTGATTGGGCGCGTTATCCAAGAGGCTAGGAGCCGGTCTGCAAAACCGTTAACGTCGGTTCGAATCCGACACGCGCCTCCAATTTATCCAGTGCAGAAATACGAAAGGCCATGCTTTTGAGCATGGCCTTTCTTTGTTTATCGCTACGAGCATGACTACTCTATTTCGATCACACCGACTTCAGCATTATTTTGCGTTCTCATCCAGAAGAAAGTTTAGAAGCACAACAACATCCCTGATTTCCTTCTTATTCATATCAGAACTAGGTTTCCGCAGCATCTTTATGCCATACGCTTTGACAGCCTGCTTGTTAAACGGCTGCCCCGTTATAGGAGCCCGGCCGGTCTGGACGGCGATTACAGTGCGCTCCATGGTATGGCACTTTACGCATTTTACCAGCATGAGGTCAAAGGAAGGCTTATACATTGCAGGGATACTGTCGGCACTAAAGTTCATTCTAGCACCTCGCCCCGTGACCTTTACTCGTGCTTCTGCAACCAAAGAGACTGAAAGAGTTATAAGAACTGCCAGAATTACAGACCTTTTCATAGATGCTCCTTAACACGTTCTCAATAATGATGTAAATATGCAGAACTATCCAGTCAAGAACCCAAAATAATTAGAAACTGAACGTGACGCCAAGCGTTCCAATTTTGTTGTCAATTTTCGTGTTTCCGGATGATTTATAAGAAGTTCCGTTCTCATGTTTATACTCAGCCGCAACTTTCAAGTTTTCAATCGGTGTATACGCTAACGTTGGGATGTAGCGACGAACTATATTATATCCATCGTCCTGATACTCAAAGCGCACTGAAGCAATCAGATTCTGCTGAATCGTATATTCTCCCTCAATCGCTGCAACATACGACTTTATCGATGGTGAATACGTCAATGACGGATTATCGTCCTTTCCAATTACTCCGGACAACTTCAGCCTGAACAGTTTATAGAGAAGATCAATGTCTACCCCGGTTCGATAATAATCGTTCTGACGCAGAGTAACATTTGCAACAGTATTAGGATCACCATTTGTCCCCACATAGCCGTAACCGCCGACGGTCAAAGTAAGAAAATCAAGAATAGATTCTTCTTTGTTCAGATCGATTTCCGGTTCATTGGCAACATAATCAGCGCCACCAACCTTTACGGATGTGTGAACATACCATTCCTTTGTATTCTGATTCTTGCGGTTAACAACCCCTCCAGCCACAAAGACACGGTTACCGACGAGCATATTTGCTTCAACAGCATCCTGAGGCTGCTCAGCTTTAAATAGCGATGAACCGACTGTGTAGGAGTATGTGTCGTATGAGTTAGTAATTGAAAGTTTATTGTTGGTCTTCCAGAGCCCAAGTTTCGGCTGGAACCTTCCGACCTTGAGGTTTATCGGCGTTTCTAGGGCATGACGCCAGATAAGAAAGAGTTCTCCTATATCGTTTTTGCCTGTCAGATTAGTCGGGGTTTGTGATGTATTGGAGATCGAAGAGACATTCTCCGTGTACACTACATAAGTACCAAAGAAACCGTATTTTTCCTTGAAATTGCCTCCTGCATTGAGTTTCAGGGTTCGAGTTGACAAATCATATTCATTTGGCTGATTGCGGTTATAGGTGCCATGAATGTTGGCAGTAAATGAGATCGGAAGCTGCTCCGGAATCCCTGAGAGAGCAATGCCCTCTGACTTGGTTTCAACACCTGCACCGGCATCGGCATGGCTGTTCACAGGCTCAGATTGATGCACCGGGGACGAAGAGGTTACCGGAGCATCAGCTGAGATCATCATGCCCGCTTTCAACTTATTAAGTAACTCGGCATCTCCATCACCTTTTACGATACTTTCGCCAACCGGAGGAGCAACCGCAGCCTTTGCTTCAACTGCAGCAGGCTCCGATTTAAGTTTTTCTGCTGTTTTCTTTTTGCCTTTACCAAAGTAGACATAAGAATTTTTCAAAAAGGCTTCACCATACTCGTTAAGCTCTGGAAATATTGTGTGACAGGTACTGCATTCGACGTTGTTGGCTCGGGTGAAGGCCGGGATGGCTTGGGCATTGGTTGCAACCATTACCCCGACCCCGACAATAAATAACGAAAGACCAGTTATGATGCTATGTCGTGAAAGGTTCATCTTTACTCTCCTTGGAAAATATTAGAAGCGTTCAGCAGATGTGCCAATATTAACGTTATTTGTGCCGGCATTTATGAGATACGTAATTGCATCTGCCTTGAAAACTGTGTCTCCAGTACCAGGAAAGGTGTTCAGTGTTGTCCCCACAGAATAATTCATTAAATTATCGTCCAACCAGTCGATTGCGTCGTATATGAGACGACGAGTGTAAAAACGGTTGTGAGCGACTCCTCCTTTGTCGTGAATAAGGAGATTGTAATTAAAGGCCGCCCCCAGGTTGTTCTTGCCGGTAACAACCGGATCAATTATCGGTCCACCGACAGAATGCCATTTCTTTTGCGAATTACTGAAAACAGCCTCATTTGATGACAATGAACCATCACCATCAGTATCACGGAAAAAATAGGGATTATTAGAACTAAAAAACAATTTGCGATACGGATTTTTTTCAAGAATATACTTGAGTGACGAAAGAGCCGCCTGATAACGTGCCTGCTGTACATTTTGCAACCAAGCCTTATCTCGTGGGGCGGGACGTGTAGCAGTTGCTCCATGACACCCGGACGTCTGGCATGTTGGGCTTAATGATGCTCCGATTAAAATATAAGGCTTGAAGGTATGTGTTTCCCCAGGCTGTGTCTTATTGGCAAGATGACAGCCTACGCAAGGGCCTGAGTTACTTTCAGCAGCAGAGTTGCCACGAGAGTCATTCGTTCCGATATAGCGATGACGGTATATTTCAGTTGGACCTGTGGGGTCGGAATAATCACGGTTCTCATATTCATAACCTATCTCTCCGAAAACGATGCCGCCAGCTGTCAGATAGTGCGAGTTTACAAATCCTGCGCTGGTATAGTTCCTCTGGACGTTCTTTATCGTGTTTCCGCTTTCACGACCAACATGGCAGTTGAGGCAGAGATTTGATCTACCGATATTCGGATAGGTTACTACACCGCCGGTGTATTTCGCGACCACCTGATTTGCCGAGCGAAGTACATAACTGTAATCAATATGGCAGGCATTGCATCCGAGTACTTCCTTGGTTTTATCAGAAGCAGTTCCCCATGGAGTCGAGTCACCGGTGGTTACATATTTGATAAAGCCAGTTGTGGTGTGGCAACGATTGCAATCACCCGTTCTTGATTTAAAATCATATGCATTCCAAGGTGGTGCGTCTGTTCGACCATGGCCTGAACGCGCCCATGCCCGTAGCGTATCCATCTTGCTGCTCGTATCGTGTGGGTTGTGACATTTACGGCATTTACCTTTGTAGTTGCTACTGACATACGAGGCAGAATAGACACCAAAATTGGTTCTTCCATAGTGAGCTTTTTTGGCACCACTTGGGAACAAACCATTTGCGGCACTATGACATTTATCGCATTTATTATCTTCATCAGGATTTTTACTGACGTGTGGGGACGGAGCTGGCGTACCACCATGACATAAATTGCATCCAGTAGGATGTCCCGGCTCTGGGTCGTGACAGTCAGCACAACCGGCTGCATTTGAAGTATTATGATGGGAAAGTTTCCATTCTTCTACAATAAGCTTCCCTGTGTCGGGGCTTAGCGCACTTTGATGACAATCTATGCATGCTTGAGACTGTTCACTTTTTGTACTTCCCGACGCGACAACCGTTTTTTCACCGCATCCAAGAAGAGTAAACAAAAACAGTAATGATGCAGTGGTAAGTAGTAATCTTGCTAAAACAGGCATAAATGTCTCCTCAAACGAATCGATAAATCGGCATATCTCTATTTCAGCAGCTTATACATATAGGTAAACGCTCCACCAACCGAAATCCCGGATAAAAGGCCGGCATAGCGACTCACTTCTTGCGAAAACTGAACACGCCCCATGTATTCTTCAATATCCGTACTTTCTTCCGTCATGAGGGCAATGATATCCTGCCAGTCTTGATCCCACTGGAATATCTGCAGATACAAGTCAGCGCCTCTCCAAAGAAAAATGCATAAGAAGACAATGCCAAATGCAATAAATCCTTTTGAAATATCAGAGTCCTTGATGGCACTGTAGATCTTTCGGATAAGCTCAACATTCATAACGCAAAGAAAAACCCAGATTGCATTTTCAACCATTTTAATATTTCTGATTGTATTGGGACTTGGAGTAGGGTTAATGATCAGGAAGGCACCGGATAAAGCAAGGATCGCGATTGTACTCAAGTACACGACAAGCTTGTTCCCTGATATCTCAAAGGTACGACAGAAAACATAATATTCTAGAAATCCGTGAGTAATGGTCATAATCGCCACGGTACCGACGATGTAATGAAATGCAGTAAGTTTTTGGTAGTGTCCCCATGGATTAATGCCATACGCCTGACTGAGAAAAATCAGGAAAAACCCAATCGAAATACTCGTCCAGACGCGAGCATTGCCGATGCTGAAGTAAAAACTGATCGCTCCCGCCAACCCCCAGAAAACTACCTGGACAAGGTCGAACGGATTCATTTGGGTCAGCAGTTCAAAAAACTTTTCCATTATATCCTCCAGTGGGGTGCGATAAAATTAAAACTCTGACTTGCCAATAGAAATCGCAGAAGAAAGCTTCTCCATCATCACCTTGATATTTGTGCCGCTGACAAGAAGCTTTGCTGCCCGCTCCACACCTTTCATGAATTTTTCAGCCCCATCAACATCTATAAGGCATGAATTCCCACCATTATCAGACATTTCCTTGTCAACAATGCCACGTCCAACCTTGCCAACATACTCACCGACAATTGATTTCACCTGCTCTTCCAATTCAGCAAGCTTCAGCGACACGGCTTTTCTGTCACGTTCCTGGCGCTCAAGATTTGTTTTGTCAATCTCGGATTTATGAAGGGCGATACATGTATCCCATATTTTTTGAATATTTGTGACTTCCAGCAGGTTCGTCCCCATCAACTCGTCAGCACTTTGCGTAGAAAAGAGGTCTATCTTTGCACCAGGCAATCCGGCAATTTTTTGAGATTCAGTCGATGACGTTTCTATATCACTGGATCCATCGTGGAAAAAGCCAAGCGGATTTCCGTCCTTATAAAAAATCATGGCTGAATGTTCATCAGTGTAGATGCGCAAACAGCCATTCATTTGATCCTCTTTAATTTTTTCAAGCAGAGTTTTAATATCGATCAGCTTCAGCTCCTGAGCCTTGTAAAGCGTTTCACCTTCCAGGAGGGCATGAATACACATGGTTAGATCCTTGGAAAGCTTATAAACATTCAGGGCGCCACTACCTGTTGTAACCATTAGCTCAGCCAGCGCAGAGAGAGCTTCAAAACCGGCTTCACGCTTGCCATTTTGCCCTTCCAAAAGAACGCTGACCAATTTCCCGGATTCAAACACCAGGATGCCTGTACTGGACTGAAAGACAAAACTTGCATAACCGGTGAACGAACCATTACTCAGTTTTGTTAAAACGTCTGGAAGTTTCAGCTTCGAAACTGCCAGATTTTCAAATAACGGGCTGCCCTTGGGGAGAAGGAACATCTGAACCTCCTGAAATAACTCATTTGCACAATGGGCTAGAAACTAATGTAATTTACGAGGCATGTCAAATCTTTACTGTCGGATATAATTAAGAAAATTCGTTTTGAAACTGTTCTCGATTGTCGGTTGTGCGGCAAATAGCCGCAGTAGCTATCGGATTTTCGGCGATTTTACGGTATTATTCGACAGTTGCAGGCGCAACAAATCAGTAAAACAAGACATAAGCTACTATATTTATAAAACAAAAGGCACGAGGTGCAGTCTAAACCTGTTCCCGTGCCTTTTGTAAAGGGTGCTAATTACAAATTATGTGCCATACATGAAAATTATGTTGTTTGGGCATCTACCACAGCAATGGCAGCCATATTGACAATATCATCAACACTATCACCACGCTGCAGTACGTGAACCGGTTTATTCATACCCATCAGAATCGGACCAATCGCTTCGGCCCCTCCGAGATGATGCAAAAGCTTGTAGCAGATGTTTCCTGAGTTCAGGTCAGGGAAAATAAGAATATTGGCGTTCGTTTTCAGCTTTGAGAACGTGAACCCTTCCAGCAACTCCGGCACAACAGCCGTATCAGCTTGCATTTCACCATCAATGATGAGATCTGGCGCACGTTCCTTGACAATTTCTACAGCCTGTCTAACTTTTTTGGCCTGAGGGTGGTTAACGGAGCCAAAGTTTGAAAATGAAAGCATGGCAACCCGTGGTTCAATATCTAGCATGCGAACTTTTTCGGCAGCCAGAATTGCTGTTTCGGCAAGCTCCTCGGCAGTCGGATCAATCGTTACCGTCGTGTCGGCCAGGAAGTAGACCCCCTTCTTGAAAACCAT
The DNA here is from genome assembly GCA_041675485.1 of Pelobacteraceae bacterium. Classification (GTDB taxonomy): domain Bacteria; phylum Desulfobacterota; class Desulfuromonadia; order Geobacterales; family Pseudopelobacteraceae; genus JACRCG01. Next base: position 22,467 of record JBAYTT010000018.1, read on the forward strand.
CATATATAGGCCATGAACACTGGAAAGGCCTTTCTGCTTGCCAACAACCTCCAATGCCGGACGAATTGTCTCCGGATAATGAGTATCAATTCCTCCCAACAGAGCTTCGGCATCTCCCATATGCACCATCATGGAACCGAAGTGGGTTCGCGATTTGCGGCGCAGGAGACGCTGGGATTCTGAAAGAGTCAACCCTTTGCGCTGGCGCAGGCCATAGAGTACTTCCGCATAACGATCCGTCAGTTCTGAATCGCCCGGATCGATCACAGGAACATCCAGCTCTATATGCAGCTCGACCATTTTTTGTTCAATTTTCTTTTTGTCTCCGATCAGAATCGGCTTGGCAATTCCTTCTTCAACCAATTCTTTTGCTGCCCTGATGATTTTTTCGTTGTCCCCTTCCGGAAAAACGATCGTTTTGGGATCACTCTTGGCCTTGTTGATTACCATGCGCATGATCTCTTTGGATTTACCCTGGGTTGATTCGAGATGTTCGATGTATTTGGCCATATCAGTTATCGGCTGACGGGCAACACCGGACTCCATGGCAGCTCGGGCTATGGCTGGTGCGACGTGCAGAAGGACACGGGGATCGAATGGCTTGGGAATGATGTAGTTGGGGCCGAAGACGAATTTCTGATTGCCATATGCTTTGCAGACTGAGTCGGGACATTCTTCACGGGCTAACTGTGCCAAGGCCTTGACGGCTGCCAGCTTCATCTCCTCATTAATGCAGGTAGCGCGACAATCCAAAGCCCCTCGAAAGATAAACGGAAAACCGAGTACGTTGTTGACCTGATTAGGATAGTCGGAGCGTCCGGTTGCAATCATGACATCACTCCGTACGGCGCGGGCATCTTCCGGAGTAATCTCCGGGTCGGGATTGGCCATGGCAAAAATAACCGGGTTGGGGGCCATACTGGCTACCATCTCCTGTGTAAAAGCACCCTTCACCGACAGACCAAACAGGACATCTGCACCGTTGGCTGCCTCCTCAAGAGTACGGAAGTGAGTATCGGCCGCAAAGAGTTCTTTGTAGGGGTTCATCCCCTCGACACGCCCCTTGTAAATAACACCTTTGGTATCACACATGATCATGTTGTTCGGCTTTACACCAAGTGCAATAGCCAGCTTCGCGCAGGAGTTGGCAGCGGCTCCGGCTCCGTTAACAACGATGCGGATGTCTTCAATTTTTTTGTCAACCAGGTACAGAGCATTCAGCAGAGCGGCTGAAGATATGATAGCGGTTCCGTGTTGGTCGTCATGGAAGACCGGAATATTCATGGTTTTCTTAAGGGTTTCCTCTATATAGAAGCATTCCGGCGCCTTAATATCTTCCAGATTGATGCCGCCAAAGGTCGGCTCAAGCAACTGGCAGGCCTTGATGATCTCATCCGGGTCCTCTGTATCAAGCTCAATGTCAAACACATCAATATCTGCAAAACGTTTAAAAAGAATCCCTTTCCCTTCCATAACCGGTTTACCGGCAAGAGCTCCAAGGTTTCCGAGACCAAGTACTGCAGTACCGTTAGACACAACCGCAATCAGATTGCCTTTTGCAGTGTATTTATATGCGTCCTCAGGGTTTTGCTGAATGGCAAGACACGGCAAGGCAACTCCGGGTGAGTACGCCATAGAAAGGTCTTCAGCCGTCTGGCATGGTTTTGTGGAAATCACCTCAATCTTGCCTTTACGGCCACTTGCGTGGTATTCTAACGAATCTTTAAATTTAGCCATTTTCAATCTCCATTTTTTAGTTTAGTTAAAAAACAAGCGGGCTTTTTTGAAACATTACAACTCAGCTTTTTACTAAAAGTGAAAAACAATAGACTTCTTGAAATGCTCTTGTCAAGCAGTTAATCTTGGAGCTAAAATAATTTGTTATAAAATACAGGCGGGTTCTTTACTTTTCATGCGTCAAATAGTGGCTGATTCTATTTATTCGGATTGTTAAATCAAGAACTGCGCTTTAGGCATACTTCAATAGATATGTGAATCCAGTCTGTCGCAAAAGGAACTTCATCCAGTGATTTTAATCAACAAAAAAACATTACGTAGCCTGCTGCTTCTCATTACGTTGACAATTTTACTACCATCGGTACTTTTCGCAACCGAGCCGGTTTACATCGTAAACAACAATGGGTCGGTAAGCGTTATTGAAACCGGCAGCGACACCGCTGCTGCAACAATCCCACTACCGCCAGACTCCAAACCGACCGCTCTATGCCTGAATCCCATTACTTCACACGCATATACGCTCAACGGTGGCAATAATACCATATCCATAATTGATACGGCAGCACGGAGCGTTATAAATACCATCTCTGACCCAAAATTTACTGCATTGACAACACTAGCCTGTGACCCGACCGGCACAACAGTGCTGGTTGGCAACAACGACAGCAACGGATTAACTTCACGAATCCTGTATCTGAGTACGTCATCCCATGCCCTGAGCGACCTCGATACTGTTGTCGGCAAAAACCCCGGAAGCATCGTATTCGATAAAATCGGTTCAAAGGCCTATGTACTCAATCAAGGTGCTCCATCTATCTCAGTTATCAACACATCGACAAAACAGGTAACCTCTACAACTGCACTGCTAGATACCGACTCTCCCTATGCACTTGCAATACATACTCAGGATGCATATCTCTATGTCGTAAATTTGACGGGAAACTCCGTTACCTTTATCAATCCAGCCACCATGGAAATCTACCCAACGCCCTTGGCAGTCTCAAGTTTTCCGAACGCAATTGCCGTCAGCAGCACATCGAACACTCTCTATGTTGCCGAGTTTGATGCGGTGTCGCAGGTTGATCCGGTAACAAAAAACCGTACAGCCACGTTCAGCACGCCTTCTCCCGAAGCCCTCATAGTACGCAATGACGGCAACAGGCTCTACATCGCCTCTTTTTTAGACGACATTATACGCGCTTATTCTACCAGTTCGCTGACCGCAACCCCTGTCCTCATATCCCTCCCGAGTGGAAGTTCTCCGAGATCTCTGGCAACCCTGTCAGGCACCAGGCATAATCTGGCTCTCACGATAACAGGAAACGGCACAGGCAGTGTGAATTGGCCTTTCAAAGCAGTTTACCCTCAATCCACCAGTGAAACCGTGGGAGTGCCCGAAAGCATATCCGTCACCACAAATGCTACTGCAGATACGTGTTCATCCGTTGATTGGATTGGATGTGACCTAGTATCCGGAGGAGGTACACAGTCGGCAAATTGCACGACACCCCCTCTTACCGCCAATAAGACAATCAATGCTGTGTTTACTAAAAATATTCACAGTATAATCACATCGGTTTCTGGCGGAATCGGTACCATCAACTGTCCAACACAAACATGCGGCACAGGTAGCGCAATCTGTTATATTACTTCCGGAACTGGCTACACTCTTACCTCACTGACAGACAACGGAAGGAACATCCTCGGCGATGTAACCGGCAGCGTAACGGGTGACATGTTTTTACAGATTCAGAATATTGTGGAAGATCATTCAATATTAGCCGAATTCAACAATGGTTCATTTGTGGTTACCCCCTCTGCCGGCGTAAATGGAAGTATTTCCCCTTCAGCTCCCCAAACTGTCAGCTATGGAAATACTGTAAGCTTCACCGTGACCCCGGACAGTGCCAACGGGTACAAGATCGCCTCAGTAACCGGCTGCGGCGGCACCTTGAATGGCAACACCTACACAACCGGCCCTATCACTTCTGCCTGCAGCCTGTCCGCAGCTTTCACTCTTAATCAATACCAGGTATCTACTTCAGCCGGGACAGGTGGGAGCGTAGCACCGGCAACGGTCCAGAACATTGGACATGGTAGCTCTGCCAGCTTCACGATAACCCCGGATACTGCCGGCGGGTATAGCATTATCAATGTCAGCGGTTGCGGAGGCACGTTAAACGGCACCACCTATACAACTGGTCCGATAACTGCAAACTGTTCTATATCAGCAATTTTCGAGACGAACAGTTACACCATTACCGCCACTATCCCTGGCGGAAATGGTTCCGTATCCTGCACTCCAAACGTAGCTTATTACGGGGCTTCTGCTTCCTGCACATTTGTTCCCGCTAACGGTTACCAGCTATCCAGCTTAGCTGACAACGGATCCGATATACTTGTAACGGCAAACACAACGTCATACTCAATCAACAACATAACCTCTAATCATGCACTTGCAGCAACATTCTCGCTTAAAAACCATACAGTAACCGCCAGCGCCGGGATCAACGGCACTGTCGCACCGAGCACACCCCAAATAGTAACTGATGGCAATACTACCAGTTTCAGCGTGGCACCCGAGAGCGGATATCATGTTGTGACTCCGGCAAACAGCCTCTGCGGTGGCACGCTATACGGCACCGTCTTCACAACCGGTTCAATTTCTGCTGACTGCTCAATTGCTTTTGAATTCGCTCCCAATCTGTACACAGTCAATGCCACTGCCAGTAGTGGCGGAAGTATAACTCCTGCCACAAGTTCAGCTCCGTATGGCCGCTCGGCAACTTTTACCGTTGTTCCTGCTTCCGGTTACTCCATAGGCAGGGTAACGGGTTGCGGTGGTTCATTATCCGGAACTGTTTATACAACTGGAACAATCAACGGTGACTGTTCCATTTCGGCGACATTTATCGCAACGCCAACGGTGACCCCATCAGTTGCCGGAGGCAACGGCATGATCACCTGCTCCACCTCTTTTTTCTCTGGCGACAATGTTCAATGTCTTATAACTCCGGACAATGGGTACCATCTTTCATCCCTCACCGATAACGGTATAAACGTATTGTCTTCATTGATGAACAAAAACAGCTATTCACTTGCCGCAGTGACTTCGTCGCACATCATCAATGCATCGTTTGCCCCATACGAACTTGCCGATGCACTCCGTGCCCTGCGCATAGCCGTCGGCATTGAGTCACCAAGCCCAGACGAATATGTGTGGCTTGACATTGCACCACTTGATACTGAAAAGCCCCAGGGTGACGGAGTTATTGATATTATGGATGCCCTGGTATTGTTGAAGCACACTATCGGGACATACCCCGCTTGGTGATATTGACAGACCTACAACCAGTATTTTTTCGAATCCTGTTCAAAGAGTAATCCACTTTTATGCCAAGTATTATTTCAAGCCAATTATATGTAAATCATGTAATCGTTTGACTTGTTTCCCCACATTCAGTAGAATTTTTGCTCACCATAGCCAAAATCAAAAGCAGGAAGCAATCTATGCAGAAAATACCATTAATGCTCGCAAAAGCGGGGATGATTCTTGCTCGGGATGTTTTTCGTGGCAACGCGCCAATCGGAATGCCGATCTGCGGCAAAGGCACTGAGTTAACAGAGACCTTGATTGCACGTTTTGAAAACATGGATGTCCAGACTGTCCATGTGGAAGGGCACCCCGTATGGGAAGAGGGAGAGCGTTCTTTTGACGATCTTCTGCGTGAGTTGGATGGCCGCTTTTGCAAAACCCTCCAGAATCCGCTGAATGTAATGCTATACGATATTTACAAAGCATACCTGATCAAATCGATGGGGGGCGACAGTGGCCGACAAGCGGAGTGAGCTGAAAAAAATCATTATGGACACACGAACGTTACCAACGCTTCCAAGTGTCATCAATAAATTGAACTCACTCTCTGAAAATGATAAATCGACGATACAAGAGATGGCCAGAATTGTTTCTTCAGATCAGGTGCTTTCCGCTCGCATACTGCGTTTGGCAAATTCCCCGTCGTACGGTTTCTATCGAGTTTCCACCATCTCGAATGCCATGATTCTATTGGGGGTGAACGTAGTCAAGAGCCTGGCGCTTTCTTCTTCTATTTTTGCAATCATGGAGAAAGACAACGTCGGCTTGTGGGAGCATTCACTGGGAGTGGGCGTTGCAGCCAACCTGATTGCCCGTAAGCTGGGTTTGCCCGAGTGCGAGGAAATTGCAACAGCTGGCCTGCTGCATGACATTGGCAAGGTAATCATCAAGATTAAATGCAGTGAAGCTGAAAAAGATATCCTGAAAGTTGTTCGAGACCGCCAGATTTACGTCATGGAAGCCGAGCATGAGGTGATCGATACCGATCATGCGGAGGTTGGAGGGTGGCTGTCAAAGAGCTGGTTTCTACCGGACAAATTGAGCGAACCGATTACATTTCACCATGATGTTGCCAAATCCGAAAACCATCGCATTAAAACTGCGGTTGTTCATTTTGCCGATGTACTTATTAGCGCCAGCGGTTTTGGCAATAGCGGCGACTGCTTTGTGCCTTCAATCCAGAAAATCGCCTGGGACACGCTCAAACTGAATGAGCAATTGTTGGCAGAACTCGTAGATGAGGTTGAAGACAAGCTGGTAGAAGTAAAAAACTTCAGTCTTGAAATGATGAGTGACTGATGCTGCCGACCAGGGTTACAATTTTATCCTCTGATCTTCAGATCGCCTCCCACGTCCAACTCCGCTTGCACAGCAAGGGTTGCCAGGCAGTCGTCATGTCCTGCATCGATTCTGTTTTGGGAGCATTTTATGCTGACCCGCCGGATCTGTTGATTATTGATCTTTCCACCGATACCGCGTGCGGCACCGATATTGTATCAACACTCCGAAGTGACAGTTTTTTCAGTACTATTCCCATCATCGGCATACTCAATACAACTGACAGCGACACGCTCGATTGGGAGCGGTGCCCGCTTGACGACTTTATTCGACTTCCACTGAACTTCACCGAGCTTTTCAGTCGTATATCCCTTGCTCGCTCCCGCCTTAAACGTATTTTTGACAATAACCCACTGACCCGACTTCCCGGCAATACCTCCATTCAATTGGCTATCGAGGCTGCAATAGGCTCAGCAACGGCTGTCTGCTATATCGATATCAACTATTTCAAACCATATAATGATGCGTATGGATTCTCTCACGGAGACGAGGTAATCCGCATGACCGCCCGGATCATGTTCAATGCCGTTCGCGATGCCGGAGGAGGATTCTGTGGCCATATCGGTGGTGACGATTTCGTCTGTATAGTGCCTCTTGATCAAGCCGAAGCTATTTGCCAGACAATCATTACTCATTTCGATCTGATCGTGCTCGATCTTTTCGATGAAGAAACAAAGCGTCGCGGGTGCTACTTCGGTACCAATCGCAAGGGCGACAAAGAAAACATTCCTCTCCTTTCAGTATCCATCGGCATTGTGCCGATGAACATGCCCAAACTCACTCATGCAGCAAAAGTTGCAGAGGTCGCCGCTGAACTGAAGAAACTTGCCAAAGACTCCGGCAACAGTTGCTATGTTGTTGATAATCGATCTTCATAGCGGTTGATACGCTTCAAACGCTGTGATATAGATCATCTCACTTTCAACAATCGGGTGACCATAATGATAATGATTGATCGTCTAATTGAGCAGGCCCTCCTTGAAGACATTCATACCGGAGATATAACCACATTGGCAGTAGTTCCGGGGCATCGCCCTGCCTCTGCACGGTTGGTTGCAAAAGAAGCTCTGGTGGTGGCCGGAATTGATACCGCTTCCAGGGTATTTTACACACTTGATCCCGCCATCAGCTTCAAAGCGTGCGTGAAAGATGGTGATAAAGCGATGCCCGGAACCATTCTGGCAACGGTTCATGGAGAAGCATCACAGTTGTTGATGGGTGAACGGGTGGCACTCAACCTGCTCCAGAGAATGTGCGGCATCGCGACACTCACCTTCAGCTTTGTAGAGGCGGTCGCCGGCACGAAAGCCAGGATCGTTGACACACGCAAAACAACCCCCGGCCTGCGGCAGCTGGAAAAATATGCCGTACGGGTCGGAGGAGGCATCAATCACCGCACCGGGCTCTATGACGGCGTTCTGATCAAGGAAAATCACATAGCCGCTGCGGGAAGCATTACTGAAGCGATCAACCGCGCCCGCGCCTACATCCCTCACACATTGAAAATTGAAATCGAAACCGAGACCCTGGCTCAGGTTGATGAGGCGCTCGCTGCAGGGGCTGACATCATCATGCTGGACAACATGACCCTTGAAGAAATGCGATCCGCCGTAGTAACCATCGGAGATCGGGCTCAGGTTGAGGCCTCAGGTGGTGTCAACCTGGAGCGGGTACGGGCGATTGCCGAGACCGGCGTTGACATTATTTCGGTTGGAGCATTGACTCACTCGCCACGTGCGATGGACATCTCAATGCTTCTGGACTAGATTCGCTGCAATTTCAAAAAACTGCCGAGGTAACTTGATGCACCCAAAAGCCGGCGCCATATTGCACCTGTTTCTTACCGAAGGAGGGTACACATCAGGTGAGCATCTTAGTAGAGAGCTCGGGGTATCGCGGACCGCAATCTGGAAACACATATCTGCATTAAGGAATGACGGTTATCTTATCGAAGCAGTGCCATCACGCGGTTATCGACTTGTCTCTTCACCTGACACTATCGATCCTCACAAAATCAGTACTCAGCTAAAAAGCATCAGAATCGGTCAGCGACTGGAATTTCAAAAAATGACCGCTTCAACAAATGCGGATGCCTTCCGTTTTGCAGAAGATGGAGCAGTTGAGGGGACGGTTGTTCTGGCAGAATCCCAATCCGGCGGCAAGGGAAGGCGCGGCAGAGTCTGGTCTTCTCCTGCCGGAGTCAATCTGTACTGTTCGGTTGTTCTACGTCCGGCCATAATGCCGCATGAAGCCCCGCAACTGACATTTCTCTCTGCTGTGGCGGCAGCGCGGGCGATTGAACTGACAACGAAGCTGACCCCGCAAATCAAATGGCCTAATGACCTGCTGGTCTCCGGAAAGAAGGTAGCCGGGCTTCTAAATGAAATGAGCGCGGAAACAGACGGCATCAATTTTGTCATTTTGGGAATCGGCGTCAACCTGAACATGACGGCCGAGCAGTTTCCCGGCGACTTGCGCCATCCTGCTACTTCCTTGTTTTTGGAGTCCGGCGTACGGGTCGATCGTTCACGTTTCACCAGCACCATGCTCAACGAGCTTGACAGGGTTTATTCCGACTTTCTTGCACACGGCTTCGGACCGATACGCGAAGAGTGGCAAAAACGTTGCAATGCCAACGGGCGAAGGGTACTCGTCAGCGACTCCGGGACTGAGTGCACCGGGGGCCGGTTTATCGGCATCGATTCGGATGGAGCGTTGCTTCTTAGATCCGATGATAACATAATGCACCGTATAACCTGCGGAGATGTGAGGGTAATTGATGCTTCTGGTTATTGACGTCGGCAACAGCAACATAGTGTTGGGTGTATATAACGGTGTGAAGCTTGTCCGAAGCTGGCGACTTTCAACAGACAAGTCCCGCACATCGGATGAATACGCCGTGCTTTTGCACAGCTTGTTTGATCAGGCCGGTCTCGGTTTTCCAGAAGTCAAAGCGTCAATCATTTCTTCGGTCGTTCCGCCCCTAACCGGTGTAATGGAGGCAATTTCTCGGGATTTCTTCAATTTACCCCCCTATGTTGTGGGCCCCGGGATTAAGACAGGAATGCCGATCCATTATGACAACCCTCGCGAAGTTGGAGCCGACCGGATTGTTAACGCTGTCGCCGGTTATGAGAAACATGCATGCCCCTTGGTAATTGTTGATTTCGGAACAGCCACAACCTTTGATTATGTTAACGGCAAGGGAGAATACTGTGGTGGCGCCATTGCGCCAGGTCTCGCCATTTCCGTAGAGGCCCTTTTTCAACGAGCGAGTAAATTGCCGAGAATAGATATCATCAAGCCCCCCCATGTAATCGCCAAAAACACTGTCAACTCGATGCAAGCCGGCATTTTTTTCGGCTATGTCGGCTTGGTTGATGGGATAGTTGAGCAGATCCGGGCAGAATCTCATGAAGAGTTCAGGGTAATCGCTACGGGAGGGCTCGCCACTTTGATTGCTCCGGAGTCGAAGACAATTGATGAAGTTGATGAAAACCTGACGCTTGAAGGTTTGCGCATACTGTATGAACGAAACCGCTGATTGTTGTACACGATGATTCGCTCAGAACGTTATTGTTAGAGTTGGACGGACAGTGAAATCCATATTGCACGCAAGGAGGCAGTTCTATGGGACAGTTTGAAACCAGCAAGATCCGCAACTTGGGCATCGTCGCGCACGGTGGTGCCGGCAAAACGTCGCTTTCAGAGGCAATCCTGTTCGACACCGGGATGATCGACCGACTGGGTCGCGTCGATGACGGGACCTCAACCATGGATTTCGAACCGGAGGAGATCAAGCGAAAAATTTCGATCACTTCTGCGCTTGATCACTGCGAATGGCAGGGGCATTCCATTCATATTGTCGACACCCCCGGCTACGGCAACTTCATTGCCGACACTCGAGCCTGCATGCGCACATTGGACTGTGCTGTAGTCATTCTTTCGGCAATATCCGGTGTCAAGGCCCAGACTGAGGAGATCTGGAACTGGGCCAATGAATTTGAAATACCGCGCATCGCATTCGTCAATAAACTCGACCGTGAGCGCGCCAGCTTCCTGCGGGCCATTGATGACATGGAAAAGATGCTGGGAGCACGAGGGGTTGCCATTCAGATGCCGATCGGCCTTGAAGCAGCATTTGAAGGAATTATCGACCTGATAACAATGAAAGCTTGTTTTTATGCAAAAGACGGCTCCGGCAAATATACCGAAGGCGCAATCCCCGCTGAATATGCCGAAGAAGCGGCCCGCTTGCGCGGGCAGATGGTCGAGACGGTCGCTGAAGCGTATGATGCACTCACTGAAAAATACCTTGAAAGCGGCGATCTTAGCAAAGACGACATTATCGACGGTCTGCGGGTCGGTACGATGCGTAACACCTTCACCCCTGTTCTCTGCGGTGCTGCCACTTCCAACATCGGTGTAGCCCATCTGCTGGATGCGATCTGCGCGTACCTCCCCTCCCCGCTGGATCGAACCAAGGCGGTTGGTATTCATCCCAAGACCGAAGAGATAATTGAACGCGCTCCTGACGAGAAAGAACCGTTTTCCGCGCTGGTTTTTAAAACGACGTCCGACCCGTACACCGGGAAAATTACCATTTTCAGAGTCTACTCCGGAGTCCTTAACTCCGACTCGACGATTTTCAATTCAACCAAAGGGGTTGAGGAACGAATCGGCCAGATTTACGAACTCGAAGGAAAGAAACAGCATCCGATCAAACAGGCTGTTGCAGGCGACATCGTTGCCGTCGCCAAACTCAAGGAGACCGTAACCGGCGACACACTCTGCGATCCGGCCAAACCGATCATCTATGAACCGGCAAAACAGCTTCTGCCGGTGATATCATACGCAATCGAACCGAAAACCAAGGCAGACGAGGACAAGATCCATAACGCACTGCACCGTATGATCGAGGAAGAACCGACCCTTGAGTCTCACCGTGACATCCAGACCAAGGAATTCATCATTTCCGGAATGGGACAGGTTCATCTGGAAGTAATCGTTGAAAAGATGAAGCGCAAATTTGGTGTAGAAGTACTGCTCAAGACCCCTAAAGTACCCTATTTTGAGACGATCCGTGGAACGGCCAAAGTTCAGGGAAAATACAAGAAGCAGTCCGGAGGGCGTGGACAGTATGGTGACTGCTGGATTGAAATGTCTCCGACTGGCCGGGGCGAAGGGTATATTTTTGAGGATAAGGTTGTTGGTGGAGTTATTCCCCGTCAGTATATACCAGCCGTAGACAAAGGCATTCAGGAAGCCTGCTTGGAGGGTTTCCTGGCCGGCTACCCGGTCGTAGACTTCAAGGTTGCCCTCTACGACGGCTCTTTCCACACCGTGGACTCCTCCGAAATGGCCTTCAAGGTAGCCGGTTCCATGGCGTTCAAGAAGGCCATGGAACTTTGCAAGCCGGTCCTGCTGGAGCCGATAACCAACATGAAAATTACCGTGCCGGACGAGAATATGGGAGATGTCATTGGTGACCTCAACTCCCGTCGCGGTAAAGTTGTCGGCGTGGAACCCAAAGCGAATTCACAGATTATCCGGGCGATTGTACCGATGTCAGAAGTTCTGGCCTATTCCAATGACCTCAAATCCATGACCAGCGACCGGGGGCTGTTCAGTATGGAGTTCTCTCATTATGAAGAGGTGCCTTCGCATCTGTCACAAAAAATAGTGGCTGAATCACAAGCGGAAAAGAAATAAATCATTTAACAATCATAGAGTTATAATGGAGGATGTTCATGGATTTTAAATTCAGTAAAGATTCGGGTGATTCTCAGCCTCAGGAGGCTCCAGGTGAGAAAAAGAAGCAAAGTGCTCTTCTCGTCCTTCTGCTGATTCTGGTCGGCGGGTTTACGTATCTCTATTTTTTCACCGGCCTGATCAAGACTCAGGAGGTGCCAAAAACGGCTGAAACCCCTGCTCCTGCTGCGCAGATTGTAAAAATACCTCTGCCGGCCCGTGAGGGCGAGACTGCCAAGCCTGTTGGGAAGACTCCGGAAAAAGCTGAAGAGCCAAAACCAGCATCATCCGCTTCTGTTGTTGCGGCGATTCCAGCTGGCAAACCTGTGGCAGCTCCGCCCAAGGCGGCTCCTGCTCCGGTGCAGGCAGCCAAACCAGCTCAAGCCCCGGCCAAGCCGAAAGAAGAACCAAAGAAACCGGAAGTGGCAAAATCATCCGACAAAAAGCCGCTACCGGCGCCTGGCGCAGATAAAAAGGGAGAGAAAGCTGCTGCAGTCAAGTCTGATGTAAAAAAACCTGCAGCGACAGAAAAAAAGAGCACGCCTGACAAAAAGAAACCGGTTTCAGACATGCCGGCAAAACCGGAAACTGCCGCAAAAGTCAAAAAAGCTGCACCTGAATCGTGGTCGCTTATTGTCGGAAATTACGTTCTAGAAGAGGCTCTTTCAGCCGATATGGGTCGCGTGCGAAAGGCTGGCCTTGAGCCGATTGTCAAACCATCCGTACGCAAAAAAACGGCTATGAACCGCCTGTTTATATCTGAATCCACTGATCGGGCAACTGCTCAGTCTACCCTTGAAAAGCTGAAACGTCTTACTTCAGACGCGTTCGTTATTGAACAGGGTGGCAGGTATGCCGTATATGCCGGGTCATATTTGCAGACCGAAGCAGCAACCTCGGAAAAGGAACGCCTGAAGGCCGCCGGTTATACCGTTACAATTAAACATACCGATATAGCAATCCCCTCCCAGACTCTGTCTGCAGGCCCTTTCAAAAGCAAAAAAGCAGCTGTCGCCGCTCTTGGCAAATTGAAAAGCGCCGGGTTGAAAGCTACACTCGCACAGAAATAACCTCACAATGGCTGAAAAAATCAAATTATCAATTCCCCCGGCTGTGGCGGCATACGTCCGGCCGGGGACCGCTCCTGATGTCAGGTTGGCTGGGTGCTCCGCAGCCGATGGCATGGCAATAGCCGATCGGCTGCTGCTCTTGTTCTGCCTCTCGAAAGATGCTGAACCGATCGTTCGCGCAACCGCCATTTCCCGGTTGAACGAGACTCCGGCCGAAGTAATCAGAGAGTATATGGATTGTGCAAATCCCCACCCCATGGTTCTCAGCGCATTACCTCTTCTCTGTCATAATTACCCTGAAGCGTCCCCTGTAGCTGAAGCTCCGCTTATTGAGGATGAACTGGAGCCTGCACCGGACGAATCCGGTCAAGATGCAGAAGATGAGGAAGAGGAAACGGTTAAGGAAGATGGGGAAGAGTTCCTCAGCAAATACAAAATGGCCCAGGTCATGGGAATTGGTGAAAAGATCAAGATGGCGCTTTCCGGAGACAAAGAGTGGCGCTCAATCCTGGTAAAAGATGCAAACAAACTGGTTTCCGGGAGTGTCATAAAAAATCCGCGAATAACTGAGGCTGAAATTCTGACGCTTATCAAAGCAGGTATTCAGAATGATGAGATCATGCGGCTTATCTGTGCAAACAAGGAATGGATTAAAAGCTATAAAATCCGAAAGGCTCTGGTAGAGAATAACCGGACACCTGTTCAGAATGCCATGAGATTTCTGGGTACCATGGGTGAAAAGGATCTGGCTTCTTTTGCCAAAAGCAAGAACATCTCCTCGGTTATCTCGACTATGGCAAAACGGCTTCTGTTGAACAAGAAAAAGTAGGGCGGGAGTTTGTCATGGCACTTGTTAATCATGCCAAAAAA